>NZ_SPKN01000012.1:0-119326 GCF_023127765.1 Pseudomonas sp. W15Feb34 | reverse complement strand
CAGCGTGGTTTGACGGGGCGCCTAAGATCAAAAGCAGATCAAGATCAAGAGCAGCTCGCTTCGCATCGTGGTTACTGTCGTTGGCATCTACCGTCAGGTGCGTCGCGAGAACCCATTAACGACGATATACAGCAGCGGCCCTACCGACACGAACACCGCCGTCAACAGGAAATACGGGATCAACGACGCCACGGAGCGCCCTCGTCCGCGCGCGTCCCGGTACATCCACGCACACGCCAGCACCGCCATCAAATACAGGTCAATCACCACTTGTGCGGTATCAGGCCGCGACATCAGCTCGCGTCCAAATGCCAGCAGTGATTGCTCGGCCGTGAGCATCGTCGCCGCCGTGTAGAGGGTAAATCCCAGCAGGGCAGCCAGAGCAATATAGGGTCTGTGCATGGTCTCTTCCTTGAAGCGCAATGGTAGTCATCGCGGCCACCTTAGCTGGTTTTGTGAAATATCTGTACGTAGACTGCCGCCATCCCCCCACGTGAAGGCGGCGAAAAAACGTGATGCAAGTTACTGAAGTCTCCATTGCCCAATTGCGCGCTGCGCTTGAAGCCGGGCAGACCACGGCCGTTGAACTGGTCCAGGCATACCTGGCACGGATCGATGCCTACGATGGCCCGCAGACAGCTACGGCGCTGAACGCCGTGGTGGTGCGCAACCCTGACGCCCTGAAAGAAGCCGAGGCGTCGGATGCGCGCCGCGCCAAGGGCCAGACCCTGGGACCGTTGGAGGGTATTCCCTACACGGCCAAGGACAGTTACCTGGTCAAAGGTCTGACGGCCGCATCCGGCAGCCCGGCGTTTGCCAAGCTGGTGGCCCAGCGCGATGCCTTCACCATTGAGCGTCTGCGTGCCGGTGGCGCGATCTGCCTGGGCAAGACCAACATGCCGCCGATGGCCAATGGCGGCATGCAGCGTGGCGTGTATGGCCGCGCCGAAAGCCCTTACAACGCCGACTACCTGACCGCGCCATTTGCGTCCGGTTCTTCCAACGGCGCGGGCACTGCCACCGCCGCCAGCTTTGCAGCGTTTGGCCTGGCTGAAGAAACCTGGTCGAGTGGCCGCGGCCCGGCCTCCAACAATGGTTTGTGTGCCTATACGCCTTCCCGTGGGGTGATTTCGGTACGCGGCAACTGGCCATTGACCCCGACGATGGACGTCGTGGTGCCGTATGCGCGCACCATGGCCGACCTGTTGGAAGTGCTCGACGTCGTGGTGGCCGAAGACCCCGACAAGCGCGGCGACCTGTGGCGCCTGCAACCCTGGGTACCGATCCCCAGCGTCACCTCGGTGCGCCCGGCCTCATACGCCGCACTGGCCACCAGCAGCGAAAGCCTGGCCGGCAAGCGCTTTGGCGTGCCGCGCATGTACATCAATGCCGACCCCGACGCCGGCACCAGCGAAAAACCCGGTATCGGCGGGCCCACCGGGCAAAGGATCAATACCCGCGCCACGGTGATCGAGTTGTGGCAAGCCGCTCGCCAGGCGCTGGAGGCCGCCGGCGCCGAAGTGATCGAGGTGGATTTCCCGCTGGTATCCAACTGCGAAGGCGACCGCCCCGGCGCGCCAACGGTGTTTACCCGTGGCCTGGTGTCCAAGGAGTTCCTCCACGACGAACTGTGGGAGCTGTCTGCCTGGGCCTTCGATGACTTCCTGCGCGCCAACAACGATCCGGCGCTCAACCGCCTGGCGGATGTGGACGGACCAAAGATCTTCCCCCACGACCCCGGCACCCTGCCCAACCGTGAAGACGACCTCGCCGCCGGCATGGATGAATACGTGCGCATGGCCCAACGCGGCATCACACCGTGGGACCAGATCGGTACCGTGCCCAATGGCCTGCGTGGCCTGGAAACAACCCGGTGCCTGGATCTGGAAGACTGGATGGACAACCTCGGCCTCGACGCCGTGCTCTTCCCGACCGTAGCCGATGTAGGCCCGGCCGATGCCGACGTGAACGAAGCGTCTGCCGACATCGCCTGGAGCAACGGCGTGTGGGTGGCCAACGGTAACCTTGCGATTCGCCACCTGGGCGTGCCCACCGTCACCGTGCCGATGGGCGTGATGGCGGATATCGGTATGCCGGTAGGGCTGACGTTTGCCGGGCGTGCTTATGATGATTCGGCGCTGCTGCGCTTTGCCGCAGCGTTTGAAGCCACCGGCAGCAAACGCGTGATCCCTCCGCGCACACCGCCGCTGCCCAGCGAATAAACGCAATTCAAATGAGTGAGGAATATCTACACAACTTTGCAGTCGCCAACAGTAACCACGATGCGAAGCGAGCCGCTCTTGATCTTGCTCTTGATCTGCTTTTGATCTGCTTTTGATCTGAGGCGCCCCGTCAAACCACGCTGGCCGGAATTCGACAGGGATTTGGGGGGTAAACCGGCAGGGATGCCGGTTTTAGCCGCCCCGCGCCATGGATGGCGCGTGGCGGCGGCCCCCCAAATCCCTGTCGGATTACGGGCACACCGAGCCTAAGCGAGGTGCCGAGTGGTGGGCAAGAGCGTTTTGGTTACTTTTGCGCTTTTCAAAAGTGAGCCGCTGTAAGAGCGGAACCAATAGCAGTCGTTACCCAAATAACGGATATGTACTCGGTCTGACCCAGCACCCTGGTCGGCCCTGAGGCCGCCATCGGGAGCAAGCCCCCTCCCACATTTTGCTGTATTTGCAATCAAGCACCGTGGCTTAGGGCAGCGTCACCTCGCGACGCTGCCACTCGTCCACCACATCACCCATAGTCTTGGGGGCGCCATTGAGAATCCACGCCATAAAGGGGCGGTTGAACTTGAACGTCGGCCCGCACTGTTCACGCATGAAACGGCGCACGTTCTGAGTGTTTTTATAGCCCGGGGTCACCGGTGTCCCACGGGTGAGAGGGTCGCTGTGCCAGTCAAAAGCCATTTTTACCTCGGCTATGGGGTGCTGGTTACCACTCTAACCTCGAATCATCTCAGCCCATTTCAAAATTTCACTTTCCTTCCCTGCCGAAATTATTGCATGGTTGTACGACGACATACCTCGTCGTATCCACCCAACAAAAACAAGGAACACCCATGCCCAACCTCAAAGTGCTGATCGGCTTCCTGTGCCTGTTTTCCGGCTACGTCGCCGCCGCCCCTGCCGAAAAGGAAGTGGCCCAGGCAGTCGACCAACTGACCCAAGCCATGTTGCACCTGGACGTCAAGCAACTGCACGCGCTGACATCCGACACGCTCACCTACGGCCACTCCAGCGGCAAAGTGCAGAACAAGGCGCAATTTATCGCCGACCTGCAAACCCACACCAGCGCCTTCAAGACTCTGGAAATGCAGAACCAGACCATCACCCTTAATGGCGATACCGCCCTGGTGCGCAACCACTTCCATGCCCTGGCGGTGAACAGTGGTGTGGACACGCCAACCGATATCGACAACTTCCAGGTCTGGCAGAAACAACACGGCAAGTGGCTACTGATCGGGCGCCAGGCTTACAAATACTGAGCACAGCTCACCACGCCACCACTTTGCGTATCGTCTCCAGGGCCCCACGCAACTGCGCCATCGGCACCGACCCCAGGGCCACGCGCAGTGCGTGGGGCACCTGGGCCGAGACTGCGAACGGTTCGGCGGTGGACACGCAAATGCCTTCGCGCTGCAAGGTCATGGCGACTTGATCGGCGCGAGCCTCTTCTGCCAAAGGCAGCCACAAAAAATACGATGACGGATGGCTGACATACCGCACGCCCGTCAGCACTTGGGCTGCCAGTGCCTGGCGGGCTTGGGCATCCGCGCGTTTTTGCGCCTCCAGTTGCGCCACCGTACCGTCTTCGAGCCAGGCCACTGCAATGGCACTCATCACGCCTGGCACGCTCCAGGTGGTGGCCATGATCGTACGTTCCAACCTGCTCACCCAAGCTGAAGGCGCCGCGATAAACCCTATGCGCAAACCGGCGGCGACATTCTTGGACAGCCCACCCACATACACCGTGCGCTCCGGGGCCAGTGCCGCCAACGGCGCAGGTGCATCTTCGGCGAGAAACGCATAGGCGCCATCCTCGACGATCATCAGGTTGTGCTGCCGGGCAATCGCCACCAAACGCTTGCGCTGCTCCAGGCTCAGTACCCAGCCCAGCGGGTTATGCAGGGTTGGCATGCTGTATACCGCACGTACCGGGCGCTGGCGACACAGGCTATGCAGATGGTCCAGGTCCGGGCCGGCCGTGGTCACCGGGATGGCGACGATTTCCAGGTGCAGGGTTTCGGCCAGCGCCTTGAAGCCCGGATAAGTCAGCGCATCCACCGCGATCACATCCCCAGGCTTGAGCAACGTCATCAGGGTCACCGCCAAGCCGTGCTGGGCGCCGCTGACCACCAGTACCTGCTCGGCGGCCACCGTGAGTCCTCGATTCAACAAGTGCCGGGCCATGGCGGCGCGCTCATGCACGCGCCCTGCATGGGGCTGGTAACGCAGCAGTGCCTCCAGATCGCCCGACAACGCCAACTGGCGCAACGCCGTGCGCAACAGCTCGGCCTGCCCAGGCAAGGACGGGTAGTTGAAATTCAGGTCGAGCAGGCCCGGCGCCACCGTCATCTGCCCGCTGCCCTGCCCCGGCGGCAAGGTGATTTCACGCACGAAGGTACCGCGACCGGTCTCGCCACTGACCAGGCCCATGGCTTCCAACTCGCTGTACACCCGGCTCGCGGTGACCAGTGCCAAGCCATGCTCAGCGGCCAACTGACGATGGGTGGGCAAGCGCGCGCCGGCAGGCATCTGCCCACTGCGGATGGCCTCGGCGAAGGTATCGACCAGCAATTTGTAGCGCGCACGGGGCATCGGGATGTATCCATGACAATTTTTTGATTGTCCTAATCTTCAGCCCTAGGATGAGCCGCACGCAACCCCACTTTCGGACATACCGCCATGGAACGCATCGCCCGCTTCGGCACCCTGGATGTCAGCACTCAGGGTTGGATCAACGGTTTTATCGGCGTGGTGATTTTCAGCGGATCGCTGCCGGCCACGCGCCTGGCGGTCATGGAGTTCGACCCGGTGTTCCTGACCATGATCCGCGCCACCCTCGCCGCCCTGCTGGGGGGCTGCCTGTTGTGGCTATTCAAGCAAAAACGCCCCACCCGTCAGCAATGGGCTCCCTTGGTGATCGTCGCTCTGGGCGTGGTGATCGGCTTCCCACTGCTCACAGCCCTGGCCCTGCAATACGTGACCTCGGCCCATTCAATCGTCTTCATCGGCCTGCTGCCCCTGGCCACGGCGGTATTTGGCGTGCTGCGTGGCGGCGAGCGACCCAAGCCAGTGTTCTGGTTGTTTTCCATCCTGGGCAGCCTGTTGGTGATGGGTTACGCCTTTGCCCAAGGCTTGAGCGCCGCCCCTGCAGGCGACTTGTTGATGCTGTTGGCGGTGCTGGTCTGCGGCCTGGGTTATGCCGAAGGCGCCAAGCTGTCGCGCAGCCTGGGTGGCTGGCAGGTGATTTGTTGGGCGCTGGTGGTGTCGCTGCCGCTGGTGGCACCGTTGAGCCTGCTGCTGGCGCCTTCGACCCTCAGCGGCATTAGCCTGCCGGCGTGGCTGAGCCTGGGGTACGTGGCGCTGTTCAGCATGTTGATCGGCTTTGTGTTCTGGTACCGCGGCCTGGCCCAGGGCGGCATTGCCGCAGTCGGCCAGTTGCAGCTGCTGCAACCTTTCTTCGGCCTGGCGCTGGCCGCGGGCCTGCTGCATGAGCAGGTCAGCCTGGGCATGGTGCTGGTGACGTTCGCGGTGATCGGCTGCGTGGCCGGGGCGAAGAAGTTTGCCCGCTGACGCGTGGCCTGCTAAACAGGGAAGTCGCCTGAACAATAACAAGGACTTTGCATGACCACCGCTTCTCTCCAAGACATCACCGCGCCAGAAGGCATCTGCTACGGCTGCGGCAGCAGCAACCCCCATGGCCTGCATATCAAGAGCCGCTGGGCCGAAGATGGCGTACACGTGGTCGCCGAGCATCAACCCGAAGCCAGATACAGCGGCTGGCCAGACCTGGTCTACGGCGGCCTGATCGCCATGCTGGTGGATTGCCATTCCAACTGGACCGCCATGGCCTACCACTACCGCGCCGAACAGCGCGAACCCGGCAGCCTGCCGCGCATCGACTGCGTCACCGGCAACCTGGGGATCAAATTCATCAAGCCCACACCGATGGGCGTGCCACTGACCCTGCGCGCACGGGTCGAAGGCGACATCGGGCGCAAAAGCCGCGTGGTCTGCGAGGTGTACGCCGGTGACGTGCTCACGGCCATCGGCGATTCAGTTTTCGTACGCGTCGACACCGGTCAATTGGCCGCGGCCGCCCATGGTCGCGAGGTGTGATCCTGGTCTACAGTGACTGCAACCGCTGATCGAGGACTGCACCCATGCCCCGTCTTACCGCCAAGGACTTTGCTCCCGAACTGCTGGAACTCTACGACGGCTACGCCCACGGCAAGATCAACCGCCGCGAGTTTCTCGACCGTGCCGCGCTGTTCACCTTGGGCGGCCTCACCGCCTCGGCGCTGCTGGCAGCCCTGAGCCCCAACTACGCCCTGGCCGAACAGGTCAAATTCACCGATCCGGATATCGTCGCCGACTACATCACCTACCCTTCGCCCAAGGGCAACGGCACGGTGCGCGGCTACCTGGTGCGCCCGTCCAAGGCTGCGGCAAAACTGCCCGCCGTGGTGGTGGTGCATGAAAACCGTGGCCTGAACCCCTATATCGAAGACGTGGCCCGGCGCCTGGCCAAAGCCGGCTTCATTGCCCTGGCACCCGATGGCCTGACGTCCGTGGGCGGCTACCCCGGCAACGATGAAAAAGGCGTGGCGCTGCAACAGACTGTCGACCCGACCAAACTGATGAACGACTTCTTCGCCGCCATCGAATGGCTGATGCACCACGACAGCAGTACCGGCAAAGTCGGCATCACCGGCTTCTGTTACG
Organism: Pseudomonas sp. W15Feb34; assembly: GCF_023127765.1. Lineage (NCBI taxonomy): Bacteria > Pseudomonadati > Pseudomonadota > Gammaproteobacteria > Pseudomonadales > Pseudomonadaceae > Pseudomonas > Pseudomonas sp. W15Feb34. The sequence goes on along the minus strand of NZ_SPKN01000012.1, from coordinate 112,370 downwards.
GCGGCGGCGTGACCAACGCGGCGGCGGTGGCCTACCCGGAACTGGGCGCTGCGGTGTCGTTCTACGGGCGCCAACCCGAGGCCAAAGACGTGCCGCGCATCAAGGCACCGATCATGTTGCATTTCGGGGAACTGGATACGCGGATCAATGAGGGTTGGCCGGCGTATGAGCAGGCGTTGAAAGCTGCGGGCACGACGTATGAGGCTTACATCTACCAAGGCGCCAACCACGGTTTTCACAATGACTCAACGCCGCGGTATGACGAGCCAGCAGCCAACCTGGCCTGGGAGCGCACCCTGGGCTGGTTCCGCAAATACCTCGCCTAGCCGCCCCTCCCACATTCTTATTCAATACACGTCTGCAACCACCCCTTGAACGCAGACATCGCGGGTGTCTCATTGCGTGACTGCAAACGGGTCAACCAATAACTGCCGGTCGTGATCCCCACATCGAACGGCTGGCGGATCACATCGCTTTCCAACTGGCGTGAAAACATCAACGCTGGCGCCAGGGCCACACCGCTGCCTTGCAGGGCGGCCTCCATCATCGCCAGCGACGAGTCGAACACGATACTGCGCGGTACCAGGGTGTCTGCCGGCAACCCGGCAGCCTGCAACCAAAGGCTCCACTCATCGGCACGGTAAGAGCGCAGCAAGGTGTGCTTCAACACGTCGGCCGGGCTGTGCAATTGCTCGGCAATCTGCGGCACGCACAACACCGTCAGCGGGGCTTCCAGCAAAGGGCAGGCCTCGGTGCCATGCCAGGCGCCTGCGCCAAACCGAATGGCGTAATCCAAGCCCTCGGCAGCGACATCAACGCGGTTGTTGTGAGTGGACAGGCGCAAATCAATAAACGGATAGCGGCTGTGGAAATCCGCCAAACGAGGCAATAGCCAGCCCACGGCGAAGGTGCCGACCGCGCCCACTGTCAGCACCTCGCGGTAGTGACCGCCCTCGAACTGGCCCAGGGTGTGGGCAATACGGTCGAAGGCTTCACGCAACACCGGCAACAGGGTTTCGCCTTCGCGAGTGAGCATCAGGCCGCGTGGCAGGCGCTTGAACAGCGTGACATTGAGCTGCGCTTCGAGGCTTTTGACTTGATGGCTGACTGCGGCTTGGGTCACGCATAGCTCGATGGCCGCGCGGGTAAAGCTCAAATGGCGCGCCGAGGCTTCAAAAGCGCGCAGGGCATTGAGGGGCAGATGGGAACGCAGCAAGGCTTACCCCAATTTTTCTAATGGCTGGTGCGAGATATCATCGTTTGCTCCGGGTATAAAATCCACCTAGATTTGCCACGCCTGCGCAGGCTCCGATCATCATTGCCACCTTTACATGGAAGCGAATCACCATGAAATATCAGCCAAAGTACCTGGTTTCAGCTTTGCTGCTCGTATCCGGCGGCTGTATGGCCGCCACCGATATACGCCAGGTCGTGGACAGCAACGTCAAACCCTTGATGCAACAGCAAGGCATCCCCGGCCTTGCAGTCGCGGTGGTGAACCAGGGCAAGGTGCAATACTTTAATTACGGCGTAGCCGCCAAGGACACCCAGGCCGCGGTCACTCAAAACACGCTGTTCGAAATCGGCTCGGTAAGTAAAACCTTCACCGCTACCCTTGGTGGTTATGCCCAGGCCATCGGCAAGCTCAAGCTGTCGGACACAGCCAGCCAGTACTTGCCGTCCCTGGCCGGCAGCGCGTTCGATCGCATCAGCCTGCTGCAACTGGCGACCTATACCCCTGGCGGCTTGCCGCTGCAATTTCCGGATGCAGCCGACAGTGCATCGACCATGCTGGGCTACTTCCAGCATTGGAAGCCGACTTACGCTGCGGGTGAACAACGCTTGTACTCCAACCCCAGCATCGGCCTGTTCGGCTACCTGACCGCGCAAAGCCTGGGCCAGCCGTTCAACGTTGCCATGGAGAAGACGCTGCTGCCCAAGCTAGGGTTGACCAACACGTATGTCAGCGTGCGCACGGACAAAGCCAGCCAATATGCCCAAGGCTATGACAAGCAGCAAAAACCTGTGCGCGTCAGCCCCGGCGCGCTGGACAGTGAAGCCTACGGGCTCAAGACCACCAGCCAGGACCTCGCCCGCTATGTCATTGCGAACATGCACCCGCAAACCCTGGAACAGCCCGTGCAACAGGCCATCGCCGCCACCCACGCTGGCTACTACACCGTGAACGGCATGACCCAGGGCCTGGGCTGGGAGCGCTACCCCTACCCCATCACCCTGCAAGCGTTGATCGACGGTAACTCAACACCGATGGCAATGGAGCCGCACAAGGTCACCTGGCTCAACCCGGCCCAGGCGCAGCCGGCCAACGTGTTGTACAACAAGACCGGCTCTACCGGTGGCTTTGGTGCGTATGTGGCGTATGTGCCGAGCAAGGATATGGGCGTGGTGATTCTGGCCAACAAGAACTACCCGAATGCCGAGCGGGTAAAAGTGGCCCATGCGATCTTGAGTGCGATGGATCAATAGCGCCCAACACAAAACATGTGGGAGGGGGCTTGCTCCCGATGAGGGGGTGTCAGAAAGCACATCTGTGACTGACCCACTGCTATCGGGAGCAAGCCCCCTCCCATCTTACATCCCCAGCCACTGCGGCAGCGCGAGGGAAATGAACGGCAAATAAGTGACCATGATCAGGAACACCAACAGAATCATCAACCACGGCATGGCCGCGCGGATGGTCTGCCCCAGCGTCAACCCGGTCACCGCCGAAGTCACGAACAGGTTCAACCCCACCGGCGGGTGCACCAGGCCGATTTCCATATTCACCACCATCACGATGCCCAAGTGAATCGGATCAATGCCCAGCTTCATCGCAATCGGGAAGAAGATCGGCGCCAGGATCAACACAATCGCCGAAGGCTCCATAAAGCTGCCGGCAATCAGTAGCACCACGTTGACCATGATCAGAAAACCAATCGGCGTCAGCCCTTCGGAGATCACCCACGCAGTGATTTCCTGGGGGATCTGCTCCGTGGTCAGCACATGGGCAAACAGCATGGCGTTGGCGATGATGAACATCAGCATGATCGACAAGCGCCCCGACTCCAGCAGCACCTTGGGGCAGTCGCGCAGCGTCATGTCCTTGTAGATGAACAGCGCGACAAACGCCGAGTACACCGCCGCCACCGCTGCGGCTTCAGTCGGGGTGAACATGCCGCTGTAGATACCGCCGAGGATGATCACCAACAGCAACAGGCCCCAGAACGCCCGGCGTGCGCAACTGAGCCACTCGCGGAACGTCGCCCGTGGTTGCGCGGGTAGCTTCTTGATACGCGCGACGATGTAGATCGCGATCATCAACATCAGGCCCAGCAACAGTCCCGGGATCACCCCAGCCATGAACAGCTTGCCCACTGAGGTTTCGGTCGCCGCCGAATACACCACCATCACAATCGAAGGCGGAATCAGGATACCCAAGGTCCCGGCGTTGCAGATGATCCCCGCACCAAACTCCTTCGGATAACCGGAACGCACCATGCCTGCCACGGCAATCGAGCCCACCGCCGCCACCGTGGCCGGTGACGAGCCGGACAGCGCCGCAAACAACATGCAGGCCAGCACCGCCGCAATCGCCAGACCGCCACGGATATGACCGACACAGGCATTGGCAAAGTCGATCAGCCGCTGAGCCACGCCACCAGTGGTCATAAAGGCACCGGACAGCAGGAAGAACGGGATCGCCAGGAAGGTATAGGCGTCGCTGGTTTCAAACAGCTTGATCGCCAGGGAGCTCACCGAGTCCTGGCTGAACATCAGGATCGACACCGCGCCGGACAGCCCCAGGGAAATCGCAATCGGCACGCCAAGGAACATGAACACGAACAACAGCAGAAACAGACAGAGCACGGCCATCAGTGACGCTCCTCATGGCTGCCGGCCAACTTGCTGGCCTCCCCGGCCTCATCGGCCAATCCCAACCCGACCTGGCGGTGGGTAAAAATGCGGTAGAAAATTTCCAGGTAGCGAATCAATACCAAGGCAAAACCGATAGGCACGATCACCACGATGTCACCGACGTCGATACCGAACTGGTCAAGGTCCTCGGCACCGATATGCGCGGTCATTACCGCACTCACCCACTTGTAGCTGGCGACCATGAACAGGCCGGCGTAGGCCAGGCAGCACAGGCAGGCGAGCATCCCGAGCAAGCGTTGTACCGGGCGTTTGGTCAACCTGACCAGCGCGTCCACGCCCAGGTGGCCGGCAGTGCGTACACCGTAGGAAATACCGAAGAAAATCAACCAGCCGAACATGGCCTTGGTCAGCGCCACGCTCCAGGTCATGTCCTGGGCCCAGGTCATGGTGGTGTCGCCCAGGGCATTGAAGAAGTGACTGCTCCAGGCCCATTTATCCGCCAGAGCAAAGAACAGGGTGTAGATGTTATTGAGCATGACGTAGACGAATGTCACCAGGGTCATGGCGGCCAGCAGGAAGGCAATAAAGCCTTCCTCCAGGTGCTCCCAGACGCGCCTTAGCGTTTGCATGGCAAAACCTCGCGAGGCAAATGAAATACCAGGGTGGAACTTGCCCAAATGTGGGAGGGGGCTTGCTCCCGATAGCAATGTGTCAGCTTGCAGATCTGTCTCTGATCCACCGCTATCGGGAGCAAGCCGCCTCCCACATTGGATCTCAGTACACCCTGGGATTATTGGTTGGAAGCGTCCGCTGCCTTGATCAGCTCAGCCCCGATCTGGCCTTCGAACTTCTGCCACACCGGGCGCATGGCTTCGCGCCAGAGCGTGCGTTGCTCGGGGGTCAGTTCGATGATCTCGCTGGTCTTGGCATCGATGATCTTCTGCCTGGCCGACTGGTTCAGCGCTTCGGCCTGCTTGTTCACCTCGACAGTGACTTCGGCCATGATCTGCTCCAGCGTGCTGCGCACATCCGGCGCCAGGCCGTTCCAGAACTTGGCGTTGGTGATCACCATGTAGTCGATCAGGCCATGGTTGGACTCGGTGAAATACTTCTGCACCTCGTTGACCTTCTGGCTTTCATAGTTCGACCAGGTGTTCTCAGTGCCATTCACGGTGCCGGTCTGCAAGCCCTGGTAAACCTCGGCAAAGCTCATCTTGCGCGGGTTGGCGCGGATCGCCTTGAACTGCTCTTCAAGCACGCTGGAGGCTTGCACGCGAAACTTCAGGCCACGGGCGTCCTTGGGTTCGTGCAGGGCCTTGTTGGCGGAGAGTTGCTTGAGGCCGTTGTGCCAATAGGCCAGGCCGAGAATGTTCTTGTCCTGCATTGCAGTCAGCAGTTGCTTGCCCTGGGCGGCCTGGAAACGGTCGACGGCAGCCAGGTCGTTGAACAGGAACGGCAGGTCGTAGATCTGCACCTGTTTGGTGTACTGCTCGAACTTGGCCAGGGACGGCGCCAGCATCTGCACGTCACCCAACAGCAACGCTTCCATTTCCTTGCCATCGCCGAACAGCGACGAGTTGGGGTACACCTCGACCTTGACCTTGCCGGGCAGGCGTTCTTCGGCGAGCTTCTTGAACAGCAGCGCGCCCTGGCCTTTGGGCGTGTTCTCGGCCACCACGTGGGCGAACTTGATCACAATCGGGTCAGCCGCCTGGGCCAGGCCCGCGGCGAACAAGGTGGCGGCGCACAGCAGCGCCCGAGAGAGCTTGAGCATGGGAAATCACCTTCTTATTGTTGTGTTGTAAGGCAAAGTGCCTGATGTGCTGCATATTGAGAATTTCGAATTTTAGATACCTGCGTTCGGCCTGGCCGAACACCAACCTCAAGGAGCATGTCGATCCTGTGGGAAGGCTTATCCAGTCAGGGTTGGGCAGCCAGCAGTCTCTGTGCCCGCAGCAACACCGGCGCATCCACCATCTGCCCATCAATCTGATAGGCCCCTGCCCCATGGGCACTCGCCTCCACTACCCGCTTGGCCCAGGCCAGTTCTTCGGCGCTGGGCGCCAACGCCTGGTGAATCACCGGCACCTGCTTGGGATGAATACACAACGCCCCGGCAAAGCCCATTTCATAGGCGTGCCGGATCGAACTGCGCAGGCCCTCAGGGTCGTCGATGGCCGGATGTACGCCGTCCAGCGGTGCCACCAGGTCGGCGGCGCGGGAATGCACGATCAGTGACAGGCGCGCCTGGTCGAGGGCAAACTCAGCAGCGCGGGAATGGCTGCTCAGGTTCAGATCCAGGGCCAGGTCCAAGCCACCGAACGACAGCCGCTCTACCAGCGGAGCATGGGCAATCTCGGCCACCGCCAACAAGCCGCGAGCGCTTTCGATGATCGGCCAGATGGGTTTGCCGGTGGCAGCCACTACGGCGACCTGGGCTGCGCTCTCGACCTTGGGGAGCAGCACACCCGCGACATTTGCATGAGCCTTGCAGAACGCCACATCCTCAAAATGCTCGACGTGTTCCGGCGCATTGATGCGCACCCACACCTGAGCCTCGGGGTGGGCCTGCAGGAACATCCCCAGATTGTCCCGGGCCTGGCGCTTGAGCGGCTCTTCCACGGCGTCTTCAAAATCCACAATCACTGCGTCGGCGCCGCTGGCCAAGGCTTTGGCGAACCGCTCCGGGCGGCTGCCCGGCACAAACAACGCTGAACGAACTAAAGGCTTTGGCATCGCACACTTCCTGATCAGATAACGCCGCGCGCACGCAGGCTGTCGATGGCCTCACCGGAATAACCCAGCTGGTCGAGAATGCCCTGGCTGTGTTGCCCCAGTGCCGGCACACCATCCATGCGCGGGGTAAACGCGGCGTTACGCGCTGGTGGCAGCAGCGAGGGCAACGGCCCGGCCGGGCTGTCGACTTCACGCCAACTGTCGCGGGCCTTGAGTTGAGGGTGGGCCCATACGCCTTGCATATCGTTGACCCGCGCGCTGGCGATCTGCGCATCCTCCAGACGCTGAATCACCGCCTCGGCGTCCAACCGGGCAAAGCTGTCCACGATAATCTGGCGCAGCGCCTCGCGGTTGGCCGAACGCTTGAAGTTGGCGCTGAAACGTTCGTCCGTCGCCAGCGCCGGGGTGAGCAGTACCTTGTCGCAGAACGCCGCCCACTCGCGCTCATTCTGCAACCCGAGCATCACCGTGCCGCCATCACCAGTGGGAAACGGCCCATAGGGGTAAATCGTCGAATGTGCTGCGCCCGCACGCGGGGGCGGCGGCGCGCCGTCGAAGGCGTAATACATCGGGTAGCCCATCCACTCCACCAGGCTTTCCAACATGCTCACATCGATACGGCTGCCCTTACCGGTCGTGCCCCGCAGCAGCAACGCCGAAAGAATGCCGCTGTAGGCATACATGCCCGCGGAGATATCCGCGATGGAGCAGCCGGCCTTGGCCATCTGCTCATCACCCGGGCCGCCAGTCACCGACAGGAAGCCGCCTTCGCTCTGGATCAACAAGTCGTAGGCTTTCTTTTTCTCGTAGGGCCCGCCTTCGCCATAACCGGAAATATCGCAGACGATCAGCCTTGGAAAACGTTGATGCAGTACCTCGAACGACAAGCCCATGCGCGCCGCCGCGCCGGGTGCAAGGTTTTGCACCAGCACATCGGCATCGGCCAGCAGCGCTTCAAGGATTGCGCCCGCCTCGTCCTGCTTGAGGTCCAGGGTCAGGCTTTCCTTTGAACGGTTGGTCCAGACGAAATGCGATGCCAGGCCGCGCACGCGTTCGTCATAACCTCGGGCAAAGTCACCGACACCGGGGCGCTCGACCTTGATCACGCGGGCGCCGAGATCGGCCAATTGGCGGGTACAGAATGGCGCGGCAATCGCGTGTTCCAGGCTGACAACCGTGATGCCGTCCAGCGGTCGTTGATTACTCATGACAAATCCCTCAAAGCCAATGGGCCATGGACACGGTGTTACGCAGGTTCCATACCTGCTCGATCAGGCCACTTGCCTGGGCGGGGGTACGGGCGCCGCTGAAGTGAGTCAGGCGCTGGAACTTATCCGCCAGTTCGACGCGGCTCAGGGTGTTGCCCGGGTCGCCCTTGGGCTCGTCGATGGCACCGTGCAGCGTGCGCCCGTCAGTGGTGGTGACGATGACACGGCCCAGCCAGCGTTGCGGATAGGCACTATCGACCTCGGGGTCGAGGGTCATGCTGACCTTGTCGCGAAAGGCCGCGACCGCAGGGTCGGTCAACGCCAGTTCATGGAACTCGGGCAACCCTGCTTTGCCATGCACCGCGATCAGGCCAAGCACGGTGCCCATGGAGAATTTGGCCTGGTGCACGGTGGCCGGCACCGTCACCCGGCCGAGCACATCGATGGCGCCTTGATGCACGCGGGTTTCCACTCGGGAGATTTGCGCCGCGCTCAAGCCTTCACGCTGCATCACGTCCAGTAGCGCATCCGCAGCGGGATGGGTGTGGCGGCAGGAGGCGTGGAACTTGAACGAGGTTTCCACCAGCGCCCAGCGGCTACCCAAATCAGCGGACAACTTGCTCGGCTCTGAATCACTCGACATGCCCGCCGCCAAGCCTTGATCGCCTTCAAGGATATTGCGCGCACCGGTCAATCCATCGGCTGTCAGGTAAGCTGCCAGCAAGCCATCCGCTGCGGCTTTGGCCGTGTGCAGTTGCTTGGAGTCGGCGGCATCACGCAAGAACTCCCACAGCCCTGCCGCTTGAGTGCCGGCACTGCCGAGCAGGTTGATGAACTGTTCCTGGTTGAAGTCGAGCAATTTGCCCACGGCGACCGCCGCCGCCAGGGTGCCGACGGTGGCCGTGGTGTGGAAGATGCGGTAGTGCGAGCGGCCCAGGAACTCGCCGATGCGAATCCCGGCCTCATAACCGGCCACCGCAGCCAGCAACAGATCGCGACCCGATTTGCCCAGGTCCTGGGCGGCCGCCAGCGCGGCGGGAAACACCACCGTGGCCGGGTGCAGCACCGAACTGTTGTGCAGGTCATCCTGCTCCACCAGGTGCGACGATGCCGCATTGACCAGTGCCGCAAAATACGCGCTGCTGCTGGCGCCGCTGACGATCACCTGGGCCGGGCCGCTGCTCGGCCCCATCTTCTGCGCATAGCGCTCGAACAGGGGAATCGGGTGTGCGCCCTGGCTGGCCAGCGCCGAGGCGAGCCAATCCAGATACAGCTCCTCGATGCGATCCAGTACGTGCTCGGGCAACTGCGAGTAGGTCAGATCAGCGAGGAATTGGCACAGGGCTTGGGTATGACGCATGCTCAGGCCCTCAGAAACTGCGTGGCAGTTCGAGCAGGTGCTCGGCCACGTAGGACAGGATCAGGTTGGTGGAAATCGGCGCCACCTGGTACAGGCGCGTCTCGCGGAATTTGCGTTCCACGTCGTATTCGCAGGCAAAACCAAAGCCACCGTGGGTTTGCAGGCAAGCGTTGGCTGCCTCCCACGACGCCTTGGCCGCCAGGTACTTGGCCATGTTGGCGCTGGCCCCGGCGTTCTTGCCGCTGTCGTATTCCTCGCAGGCACGCCAGCGCATCAAGTCGGCCGCTTCGATCTCGATATGCGCTTCGGCAATCGGGAATTGCACGCCCTGGTTCTGCCCGATCGGCCGGCCAAACACCACGCGGTCGCGAGCATAGGCGCTGGCCTTTTCGATAAACCAGCGGCCGTCGCCGATGCACTCGGCGGCGATCAGGGTGCGCTCGGCATTGAGGCCATCGAGGATGTATTTGAAGCCCTTGCCCTCTTCGCCAATCAGGCTGTCGGCCGGCAATTCCAGGTTGTCGAAGAACAGTTCGTTGGTCTCATGGTTGACCATATTGGCGATGGGCTGCACGGTCAGGCCGTTACCGATGGCCTCGCGCAGGTCGACCAGGAAGATCGACATGCCTTCGGACTTTTTCTTCACCTCGGCCAAGGGTGTAGTGCGCGCCAGCAAGATCATCAGGTCGGAATGCTGCACTCGCGAGATCCAGACTTTCTGGCCGTTGATCACGTACTTGTCGCCGCGTTTGATCGCGGTGGTCTTGATCTTGGTGGTGTCAGTGCCCGTGGTGGGCTCGGTGACGCCCATTGATTGCAGACGCAGTTCACCGCTGGCCAGCTTGGGCAGGTAGAAGCGCTTTTGCGCCTCGCTGCCGTGACGCAACAGGGTGAACATGTTGTACATCTGGCCATGCACGGTGCCGGAGTTACCGCCGCAACGGTTGACCTCTTCGAGGATCACCGACGCTTCGGCCAGGCCCAGGCCGGAACCGCCATACTCTTCGGGGATCATTGCCGACAGCCAGCCGGCAGCGGTCAGGGCCTTGACGAAGGCTTCGGGGAAGCCTTTGTCTTCGTCGATCCTGCGCCAGTAGGCGGCATCGAACTCGGCGCACAAGGCGCGCACGCCTTCGCGGATGGCATTGAGTTCTTCGTTGTCATTGGGGTTCATGCGCGGCTCTCCGCCTGTTGTTCTTGGGTTATTCGAAATGCACCTGGGCGGTCTGCGCCAGACCTTCAGCGTTGCCAGCCCAAAGTTCTGCGACGCCGGTTGCGCTGATGCGCCCGCCGACTTCAAACGGCTGCGGTGCAATCAACGGGCGCACGCCGCGATAGATGAAACGGCGCAGCGTGGCTTCAGGGTGCGCCCGGCAGAACGCACGCAGGCTCAAGGTGGCGATCAGTGGGCCATGCACCACCAAGCCGCTGTAGCCTTCAGTGGCGGTGACATAGGGATAGTCGTAATGGATGCGGTGGCCGTTGAAGGTCACGGCGCTGTAGCGGAACAACAGGGTTGGTGTCGGTTCCACCGCTTCTGTCCATTCGCCCCGGACCAGGGCATCGCCGCTGCCGGGTTTGGGCGGCGTGGGCTCGCGATAGACGATGTCCTGTTCCTCGCGGATCGCCAGGCGCCCGGCCTGGGAATAGTCGTGGCGCACCGTGACAAACAACAGCGAACCGGTGCGACCGGTCTTTTCTTCGACCTGAGTGATGGTCGACACGCGGGTCGCCGCCTCGCCGGCTCGCAGCGGGTGCACAAACTCGATACGCCCACCGGCCCACATGCGATTACGGTTATCGGCCGGTGGCAAGAACCCGCCGCGAGCCGGGTGGCCATCGCTGCCCAGGGCCGACTCCGGCAGCGGGTCCTGGAAAAAGCACCATTGCCACAATGCGGGTACGGCTGCACCGTCGGCAGGCACCCCTTCACCGAACGTGGCGGCGATGCGCTTGAGCAGGTTATGGCTCAGGTGGTCGTGGGCGGTCTCGCTTCGGCCGATCCAATCAGTGGCGCTCATCGGGTGCAGATCCTCAGGCAGTGGGTGTCTGCTGCCGATCATGCAAGGGCCTGCCCGTTCTGAGAATTTGCATTTCAATAAACCAGCGTTCGGTTATGCTGAACGCTGCCACCCTGTACCGGGAGTCTTGCATGCACTTTGATCTCGCCGACCTGCGCCTGTTTATCCATATCGCCGAATCCCCCAGCCTGACCCAGGGCGCCAAGCGCGCGTTTCTGTCGCCGGCCGCCGCCAGTGCGCGGATCAAGGCCCTGGAAGGTCAGCTCGACACCCGCCTGTTGTACCGCGACAGCCGTGGCGTGGAGATCACCCCGGCGGGCGAGCGCCTGTTGCACCATGCGCGATTGATCATGCGTCAGGTGGACTACCTGAAAAGCGAGTTCACCCAATACGGCGTGGACTCAGCCGGGCATATCCGCATCTTCGCCAACACCACGGCGGTCACCGAGTTCTTGCCGGAAGTGCTGGCGGGCTTTTTGTCCCAGCGCCCAGGCGTGACCGTCGACCTGCAGGAGCGCCTGTCTCGGGACATCGTGCGCGGCGTACTCGATGGCACCAGCGACATGGGCATTATTGCCGGTCCCGTGGAAGCTGCTGGCTTGCAGGTGCTGCATTTCAGTACGGATGAATTGGTGCTGATGGTGCCCGTCGGGCATCCCTTGGCCGATCAGCCTTCGGTCACCCTCGAACAAACCCTCGCCTACCAGCATATCGGCCTGCATGAAGGCAGCACGCTGCTGAGTTTCCTGCGCGAACATGTCGAGCGCCTGGGCAAGCAGTTGTCGCTGCGCATCCAGGTGTCGAGCTTCGAGGCGATCTGCCGGATGGTCGAGGCCGGCGTGGGCATCGGGATCATTCCCGAGTCCGCCGCCCAGCGCCACAGCCGCACCATGCAGTTGGTGACGGTGAAGCTGGACGAGCCTTGGGCGATTCGCGAGCGCAGCATTCTGGTGCGCGAGTTGGAGGCATTACCGGGGACCATTCGGGCACTGATCGCCACATTGATGCCCTGATCTTGTAGGCGCGAGCAAGTTCGCTCCTACAGTTGGCCGTTAACAGTCTTTGACAGTTTCCCGACAAAGCACTCAAAGATTCTCAGCCCCCGCCGCCCTAGCATTCCAGCATCCAAATCATCATTCGGGTGCTCTTGATGTTTCGCAGACTGCGCGGTATCCCGCTATTGGGTTGCCTGCTGAGCAGTATCGGTTGCCACTCGCAACCGCCTGCTCCGCCGCCGATTCAAAAAGGCGATTACGGCGCGATCATCCGTTACCTGCAAACACGCATACCCCGGGAGATGGTCCGGGAAAATGTGGCAGGCTTGTCGATTGCCCTGGTCAATGGCCAGGAGTTGATCTGGGCCCGTGGCTTTGGCCTGGCCGACAAGGCCCAGGGCGTGCCGGTTACGCCCAACACGGCGTTTCGCGCCGGGGGGATTTCCAAACTGATCACCGCCACGGCGGCGCTGCAGTTGGTGGAGCAACAGCGCCTGGCACTGGATGCACCGATCCAGCAAACCCTGCGTGAGTTTTACGTACGCTCGCGCTTTCATGACGACCAGGCCGAAGCAGATCGCGCCATCACGTTACGGCGTTTGCTCAGCCATCAATCCGGCCTGCCCAGTGAGCACCTGCGTGACCTGCACAGCACCTATGCCATGGGGCAGATGCCGATGCGCGTGTCGGGCGTATGGCTGAGCAGCCCGCCCGGTTTTCAGGTGGCTTATTCCAACCTCGGCTATTCGCTGGTGGGTGCCGCCATCGAGCGCAGCAGCGGCAAAAGCTTCGAAGCCCAGCTACAAAGCAGCCTCTTGACCCCCTTGCACATGAACCAGGCCAGTTTCCTCGGCACCGGCGCGCAATTGAGCTTTCGCGCCCTGGGTTATGAGGACGGCAACGCCAGCACCGACGCCCAGGTACGCGACCTTGCCGCCGGTGGCCTGTGGGCCAGCCCCAAGGATCTGAGTCACTACGTGCAGATGTTGTTTGCCAAAGGCACCTACAAGGGCAACCGCGTGCTGGGCAGCGCTTCAATAGATCAAATGTTCACCCAGCAAAACACCGGCAACGCCTTGGATTTTGACTGCCAGATGGGCCTGGGCTGGTTTCTGGCGCCATGCGGTGACGAGCCGATTGCCCCCGGTGTGCGTACTTACCAGCACAGCGGCGGCGGCGATGATTTCGCCGCCCAGGTGACCCTGCTGCCGGACCAGCAACTGGCCGTGATCATCATGGCCAACGACAGCAATGCCGAAGAGATGGTGGTGTCGCTGTCCACCGACAGCCTGCGCCTGATGCTTGAAGCACAAACCGGCGAGCGCGCCTGCGCCGACGACTGCCAGGCTCCCGGCCACGGTCTAAAACTGCGCCACGTGCCAGCGGCCGTCGACCGCAAGCGCCTGGCCGGGTTCTACGCGACCCCCTGGGGCATATTCCGTATCAAGGATGACCGTGAGCGCCTGGCCGGCGAACTGGCCGGCTACACCTTCGACTTGTTGCGCGATGACCAGGGCTGGCTGCGTGCGCAGAAAAAGGTCCTGGGTTTTTGGCTCAAGGACCTGGGCGACCTGGGTCGCATCCAGCTTGATGTAGTGACGGTACAAGGCCGGCAGATGCTCACGGCCCGCAGCCACGGCCAACGCATTGCTATCGGTGAGCGCATCGAGCCGCCGACCCTGTCTACGGCTTGGGCCGACACCATCGGCACCTATCAGGTACTCAATAGCCATGAACCCGACGCACCGTTGAGCGGTATCAGCGTGCGCCTGGAAGACGGCTTCCTGGTGATACGCGGCCAATTGCACGACGAGCCTCTGACTGACTACATCCTGCTGCCGGTCGACAACGCCCACGCGGTACTCGCCGGCACCGGCTACGGCCTGGGCGACACCGTCAGCCGCCAGGTCAACGGGCTGAGCGCTTCGGGTTATTCCTTCAAACGCACCCAGTCCCCCCACACACCCTTGAATTTCTAACCTGGAGAAACACCTGATGCACGCAAAAAACCTGTGCCTGTCAGTGACCTCACTGTGCCTGCTTGCCGCCGCCGACACGGCGCTTGCCGAAGACTGGCAATACAGCCTCAAGGCCGGCATAGCCAACGCCCCCCGCTACAGTGGCAGCGACGAACGCATGACGGCGCCTGTGCTGGGCGGCAAAATCATCAGCCCTTGGGGCGTCTTCCTCGACACTGATACGGGCCTGGGCTGGGGTTACGAAGGCAATGCCTTGAGCTTCAGCGCATACGTTGGCGCAAGCGATTCGCGCAAGGATAAAAACGAAAGCATGCATGCCGGCTCCAAACGCCTCAAAGGCATGGGCGAGATCAAGTCACGCCCGCAATTGGGGGTGAGTGCCGCCTACAACCTCGGCGGTGTGATCATTGGCGCCACCCTGGAACATGCGCTTGAAGAAGATAAACACAAGGACACCGGCAAGGCTTTTACCCATCTGGAGTTGAGCCTGGGGACCAATCTCTATGAAGGCCGTTACGGTTCCGTCGATACCGCCATCAACAGCCACTTTGGTGACCGCGACTACCTGCAGACCTGGTACGGCGTGACCACCGGCCAAGCCGCGCGCAGCCGCTTCAAGGCATACAAGGCCAGCGGCGGCAATATCAGCAATGGCATGAACCTTACGTGGAGCTTGCCAATCAGCGAGCACACACAGTTCTCGACGCTGCTGGATGTGCAGTACCTGGCGGATAAAGCGGGCAAGAGCCCGATTGTGGAGCGCCGCTTGCAGACGTCGGTGATGGGGATGGTGGAATACACCTTCTGATTCAAGTTGGTAACCCAATCAAAATGTGGGAGGGGCAGTGCAGTATTCAAAAGGTGTTACTCGCCATACGCCCAGGTCATCCGAAACGACGCCCCGCCCCACTCCGAATCCAGCACTTCCACCTGCCCGCCATGCCACTGGCTGACGCGCTTGACCAACGCCAGGCCCAAGCCAAACCCTCCAGTACGACGGTCGCGGCTGGCGTCGAGGCGCAGGAAGGGTTCGAAGATCTTGGTGCGGCCCTCCAGCGGCACGCCTGGGCCATCGTCATTGACCCGTACTTCATAGCCGTTGCCGAACTTGACCAGCGACACTTCCACGCGGCGATCGGCATAACGGATGGCGTTACGCAGCAGGTTGATCACCGCCCGCGCCATAAAGCGTGGCTCGATGCGGATAAAGTCGACCTCACAGGTACGCAGCGATAACTGCACCCCCTGTGCTTCGGCCTCCAGGGCCACACTGCCGATCACGCTGTCGAGCCAGCTGTGGGCTTCGATGTTCTCGCGGGTGACCTGGGTGGCACCGCGCTCCAGGCTGGCGTAGGTCAACAGTTCGGAAACCATTTCTTCCAGCTCGCCGAGGTCGGCGTACATATCGGCAATCAACTCGCTGCTTTGGCGTGGATCGATCTGCTGGCGCAGTTGATCAAGTTCAAACGACAAGCGCGCAATCGGCGTGCGCAATTCGTGAGATACGGCGTTGGTGAGTTCGCGCTGGTTGGCGATCAGGCTCTCGATGCGCTCGGCCATCTGGTTGAAGTGCCCTGCCAGTTCGCGAACGGTGGAGCGCCTTGGCAACAGGATGCGTGAGCCGAGGTCATTGTCACCAAAACGTTGCGCCGCCAGGCGGATATGCTCCAGGTCACGCCAGTGCGGGCGTACCCAGAAATACAGGACGATGGCCAGGCCTGCGCCCAGAAAGCCATAAGCCCACAAATACAGCCATTTGGGTTCTTCCGGCAGCTGGATCTCAAGTAATTGCGGGCCGCCGTCAATCGCTGACAGGAACTTCATAAAATCCTCGCGTACCACCACTTGGTCACTCGCCAGGAGTTTCTGTTCGCGCTCGCTCAGGTGCTGGGCGTCGCGCTGCACCAGTTTCAGGCGCAAGCCATAATGCGGTTGCAGCTCAGCCAGGCGTGCCTGGCGCGCCTCTCCCTGTACCGGTCGCAATTGTTCCACCAGGGCCCACGCCGGGCCGCGCAAGGCTTCACGGTTATAGGTCTCGTTGGACTCGGGCATGTACGCGTCCAGGCCATAGTTGACCAGCCAGACCGACCCGGCCAGGCCGAGCGCGAGGATCACATAGAGGCGCAGATACAAGCGCAGCATCTAAACCTCCCACGCGAACGGATTGAACAGGTAACCCTTGCCCCAGATGGTTTTGATGCACACCGGCTCGCGTGGGTTGTCGTTGAGCTTACCGCGCAATTTGCTGATGTAGACGTCAACGCTGCGATTGAGGCCATCAAAGGCAATGCCACGCATACGGTTGAGGATGTCATCGCGCGAGAGGATCTTGCCCGAGCTGCTGGCCAGTAACCACAGCAACTCGAACTCCATGGTCGTCAGATCGATGGTCTGACCGCCCAGGCTGACGACCCGGCAGCTGCGATCAATCGACAAGCGGCCGAACTCCAGGGCACCCCGCGCCGCGGGCTCGGGCACCTGGCGGCGCTGCAACGCACGCAAACGTGCAAGCAGCACTGGCGGCTTGATCGGCTTGATCACGTAATCGTCAGCACCAGACTCAAGGCCCAGGATATGGTCCAGATCGTCTTCCTTGGCTGTCAGGATCACGATGGGCGTGTCTGACACAGTGCGAATTTCGCGGCAAACATGCAGCCCGCTCTGGCCCGGAAGCATCAAATCGAGCACGACAATCCTGGGTTTGAAGTCCAGGAACGCCGCCAGGGCTTCATCGCCCCGGTGCACGACACGCACCTCAAAACCATGCTGCGACAGGAACTGCGCGATCAGCCCTGCCAGCTTTTCATCGTCCTCAACGAGCAGGACCTTGCCCAGACCCAGGTTTTCCATAAGTTCTCAGTGTAGAAACGCAGATTGAAGTGCGCGCATTATAGGTAGCAAGCAGGCGCACAGAAGCAGCTGGCCAGTACGAGCCGATGAAACTTCATGCTTTTAAGAGTTTTTAACAAATAGCCTGCAATCTTTAACGCCATTCTCAAGGAGTTGTATGCGCAAGGATTACCTGGCGTTCTTCGTTTCGCTGTTCCTCTCGCGGCTGGCCGACCAGATCCTGCTGTTCATCGTGCCGCTGATCGTGTTCCAGACCACTCAAAGCGTGTCGTGGGCGGGCCTGGCGTTTTTTGTCGAATCGCTGCCGCGCTATCTGGCATTTCCGGTGTGCGGAGCCTTGTGCGACAGGTTTTCACCCGTACGCATTCTGCATATCAGCCAGGTGTATCGCGCGCTGGCCTGCGTGGTGGCGGTGGCGCTGTATGGGCTGTTCGACGGGATCCATTGGCTGGTGATGCTGTCCGCGTTGTGCGGGGTATTGACCACTCAGGGCATCATGGCGCGGGAGGTGGTGATGCCGCATGTCTTCCAGCATTACACCTACGCCAAGACCTTGTCCTATTCGCAGATTGCCGACCAGAGCGGCCTGGTGCTCGGGCCGTTGCTGGCAGCGTTGATGCTGCAGGTTTGGGCCTGGCCCTGGGTGGTGCTGGCCATCGCCGCACTGTTTGTTCTCGCTGACCTGGCAATGCTGATCTGGCAGCGCAACACCACGGTGAGCCTGCAAAGCCATGGGCAGCACCCGGGTATCTGGCTGCAACCGCTGCGCACCGCGTTTGGCCACATCCGCAACCTGGTGGAACTCAAGCGCATCATCATTCTGGCAGTCGGCGTGAACCTGATTATCGGGGTCACACTGGCCACCTCGGCCGCCATGGTTACCGGCCAATACGTCGCCGACAAGGATGCCTACGCCCTGCTGCAAGCCGCCGGCGCGCTGGTCACCATCGGGATTCTGTTTTACCTGGCACGCTCATCACTGCCGTTGAAAGTAATGGGTGGGCTGTCGTATTCGATGATTGCAGTCGGCGCGCTGATCACCGCCGTCAGCCCCGGTGTGTGGGCGTATGCCGTGGGCTTCCTGCTGGTGACGGGCTTCGACAAGATGTTCAACGTGTACCTGCGCAGCACCCGTCAAAAAGTGATTCCGGTGCAGGATTTCGGCAAGACGGTAGGCGTGATCACCTTGCTCAACAACCTGCCGCAGCCGTTGGCGGGCTTGATGATCGCCGTGCTGGCAGCGCCGTTGGGCACGCATACGGTGATCCTGCTGCTCGCCGGGATCACCGCCTTGATCGGCGTGGCGGTGGCCTCAGGCTGGCACGCCACTGTGAAAGCGGAACTCGATGTCGGGTGATTCGATCAGCTCCTGCTCGGCCGCCCT
The DNA here is from genome assembly GCF_023127765.1 of Pseudomonas sp. W15Feb34. NCBI lineage: Bacteria > Pseudomonadati > Pseudomonadota > Gammaproteobacteria > Pseudomonadales > Pseudomonadaceae > Pseudomonas > Pseudomonas sp. W15Feb34. The sequence goes on along the minus strand of NZ_SPKN01000012.1, from coordinate 93,961 downwards.
CACCCGCTCGATCACCTGGGCGATGTCCTTGGCGTCGCCATACTGGTAGGCCAGCTTCAAGTAACCCTGGAAGTGCCGGGCTTCGCTTTTGAGCAAACCGAAGTAGAACTTGCCGAGCTCTTCGTCCAAATGCGGCACCAATGCTTCGAAACGCTCGCAGCTGCGTGCTTCGATAAAAGCGCCGACCACCAGGGTGTCCACCAGCTTGACCGGCTCGTGGCTGCGCACCACCTTGCGCAAACCCGAGGCATAACGGCCCGCGTGCAGTTGGCGCAGTTCAACCTTGCGCTTTTTCATCAGGCGCATGACTTGCTCGTGGTGCACCAGTTCTTCGCGGGCCAGGCGCGACATCATATTGATCAGGTCAACATGGCCGTGGTACTTGGCCATCAGGCTCAGGGCGGTGCTGGCGGCTTTGAATTCGCAGTTTTTGTGGTCGATCAGCAGGGTTTCCTGATCGGCCAGAGCGGCCTGGACCCAGGCGTCGGGGGTGCGGCAGCCGAGGAATTCGTGGATTTCGGACAGGTTCATCGGGCTCACGGGCAAAGGATCACAAAAGGGCGCCGATTATACCGACCCCGCCGCAGACCACCAGCCACCGGCCTTGATGTGCATCAACATGACGTCTGGCGGGCAGCAACTATAGTTGTTGCATGCCCCTTCCTGGAGATCCCGATCATGCAAGCCATCCGCAGCATCCTGGTGGTCATCGAGCCCGAGCATTCGGAAAGCCTGGCCCTCAAGCGTGGCAAGCTGATTGCCGGGGTGACCGACGCACATCTGCACTTGCTGGTCTGCGACAAGAAACACGAGCATTCGGCGCTGTTGAGCGTGCTCAAGGAAGGTTTAAGGAACGACGGCTACAGCGTCTCCACCGAACAGGCGTGGAACGACAGCCTGCATGACACCATTATCGAGGTGCAGCAAGCTGAAGGCTGCGGCCTGGTGATCAAACAGCATTTTCCCGACAGCCCGCTGAAAAAAGCCCTGTTGACGCCGGCGGACTGGAAGCTGCTGCGCTATTGCCCGACGCCGGTGCTGCTGGTCAAGACCGCCACGCCATGGGCCGGCGGGGTGATTCTGGCGGCCATCGATGTGGGCAACACCGACGGCGAACACCGCTCGCTGCACAATTCGATCATCGACCACGGGTTTGATATAGCCAGCCTGGCCAAGGCGCAGCTGCATGTGATTAGCGCCCACCCGTCGCCGATGCTGTCGGCAGCCGACCCGACCTTCCAGCTCAAGGAAACCATCGAGGCGCGCTATCGCGAACAATGCAAGGCATTCCAGGACGAGTTCGACGTGGACGGCAGGCACCTGCATATCAAGGAAGGCCCGGCCGATGTGCTGATCCCGCATATGGCCCATCAGCTGCACGCGGCGGTGACCATCATCGGCACCGTGGCCCGCACCGGGATTTCGGGGGCGTTGATCGGTAATACGGCGGAGGTGGTGCTGGATGCGGTGGAAAGCGACGTGCTGGTGCTCAAGCCGCAGACGTTGATGGATCATCTGCAAGAACTGGCAACCAAGCCCTGAAGAACAATAGAGGGCAAAATGTGGGAGGGGGCTTGCTCCCGATAGCAGTGGGTCAGTGAAGGATGGGCTGACTGACACACTGCTATCGGGAGCAAGCCCCCTCCCACATTTGGATGCATGCTGTCAGGTAGACAGCGCATCTCTCAGGAACCCCGGGGCGATATAGCGCTGGTAATGCGCCTCGGACAAGATAAAGAACTCCCGGTCAATCGCATCGCGCAGGTCCGGCAAGGGCCAGTCGCGAAACTCCGGCAACAGCACCATGCCGTACGCCTCAAGGTTATTGATCACCCGCGCCCCGCGTGCGATCAACTGGTAGGCCCAGCAATACTCGGACTGGTGCGGCACGAAGCGGATCTTGCGTTGCTCCAACTGCCCGCGCAGGGTCTTGGGGTCAAACACCTCCACTTTGCCGGCCATCACCTGCACCAGCAGTTGCTCAAGCCTGAGCCAGACTGCACGCTTTTCTTCTTCGTTATAGCCATTCCACTGGATCACTTCATGGTGGAAACGCTTGCAGCCGCGGCACACGAGGTCGCCGTAGACCGTGGAGCACAAGCCGACGCAGGGGGTCTTGATGGTTTGGTTGGACATGGGCGATAACACGCAAATCAGCGAAACAGTGCGCCATGTTAGCCCTTTGTCTAAGGTTGATCACCCAGCAAACTTGGCCAGGCAACTTACCTTTAGATTTTTTTTGCCGTAGAATCACCCGGCCTTGTAAGGCGCCAATAATCCGCTGGAAGCTGTTTTCAAAGCGTCACGAGCACAGTCGTTCCTTCAGAACGGTGTTGGCGTGGTTTCGACCCGGTAGGTCAGAGCCCACGCCAACCCTCATCAGCTCCGTTCTGCAGGCGTAAAACTTTGAAAGCAGCTTCTGTAAAGGAATGCCGGCAGCGCTGGCTTTGCGGCCCAAAAAGCCCCTGAGCGCATGCGTGCCGTTCATTTCTGGATGAGCGTCCCGTGGGACCACTGATGAGGGTAATAACTGTGCTTGAAGCCTACCGCAAACATATCGAAGAGCGTGCAGCACTGGGTATCGTTCCCCAGCCGCTTAACGCCGAACAAACCGCAGGCCTGGTCGAGCTGCTGAAAAATCCTCCGGCTGGCGAAGAAGAATTCCTCGTTGACCTGATCACCAACCGCATTCCACCAGGCGTTGACGAAGCTGCCTACGTCAAGGCCGGTTTCCTGTCTGCCCTGGCCAAGGGCGAAGCCACTTCCCCCCTGATCGACAAGAAACGCGCTGTTGAACTGCTCGGCACCATGCAAGGCGGCTACAACATCGTGACGTTGGTCGAGCTGCTGGACGACGCCACCCTGGCGCCCGTCGCGGCCGCCCAACTCAAGCACACCCTGCTGATGTTCGATGCGTTCCACGACGTCGCCGAAAAAGCCCGCAACGGCAACGAACACGCCAAAGGCGTGATCCAGTCCTGGGCTGACGGCGAGTGGTTCCGCAACCGCCCTACCCTGGCCGACAAGATCAGCCTGCGCGTGTTCAAGGTCACCGGCGAAACCAACACCGACGACCTGTCCCCGGCGCCGGACGCCTGGTCCCGCCCTGACATCCCGCTGCACGCCCTGGCCATGCTGAAAATGGCTCGTGAAGGCATCGTGCCGGACGAGCAAGGCAAGACCGGCCCGATGAAGCAGATCGAAGAAATGCGCGGCCAAGGCTTCCCGATCGCCTACGTCGGTGACGTGGTCGGTACCGGTTCGTCGCGTAAGTCGGCCACCAACTCGGTACTGTGGTTCTTCGGTGACGACGTGCCTTACGTGCCGAACAAGCGTGCCGGCGGTTTCTGCTTCGGCAGCAAGATCGCTCCGATCTTCTACAACACCATGGAAGATGCTGGCGCATTGCCAATCGAATTCGACGTCACCAACATGAACATGGGCGACGTGATCGACCTGTACCCTCATGCTGGCAAAGTCTGCAAACACGGCACCGACGAAGTCCTGACCACCTTCGAAATGAAGACTCCGGTACTGTTGGACGAAGTTCGCGCCGGCGGCCGTATCCCGCTGATCATCGGTCGCGGCCTGACCGACAAGGCCCGCGCCGAACTGGGCCTGGGCCCTACCGACCTGTTCAAGCTGCCTGAAGCGCCTGTCGACACCGGCAAGGGCTTCACCCTGGCACAGAAGATGGTCGGCAAGGCGTGCGGCCTGCCAGAAGGCAAAGGCGTTCGTCCTGGTACCTACTGCGAGCCGAAGATGACCACCGTGGGCTCCCAGGACACCACCGGTCCAATGACCCGTGACGAACTGAAAGACCTGGCGTGCCTGGGCTTCTCGACCGACCTGGTGATGCAGTCGTTCTGCCACACCGCGGCGTACCCGAAGCCGATCGACGTGACCACCCACCACACCCTGCCTGACTTCATCATGACCCGTGGCGGTGTATCGCTGCGTCCGGGCGACGGCATCATCCACAGCTGGCTCAACCGTATGCTGCTGCCGGACACCGTCGGTACCGGTGGCGACTCCCACACCCGTTTCCCGATGGGCATCTCGTTCCCGGCCGGTTCCGGTCTGGTCGCGTTCGCCGCAGCCACTGGCGTAATGCCACTGGACATGCCGGAATCGATCCTGGTGCGCTTCAAAGGCAAGATGAAGCCTGGCATCACCCTGCGTGACCTGGTTCATGCCATTCCTTACTACGCGATCCAGGCTGGCCTGCTGACCGTAGAGAAGAAAGGCAAGAAAAACGCCTTCTCTGGCCGCATCCTGGAAATCGAAGGCCTGAACGACCTGACGCTGGAACAGGCTTTCGAGCTGTCCGACGCCTCGGCTGAACGTTCGGCTGCCGGTTGCACCATCAAGCTGTCCAAAGAGTCCGTTACCGAGTACCTGAACTCCAACATCACCCTGCTGCGCTGGATGATCGGTGAAGGCTACGGCGATGCCCGCACCCTGGAACGTCGCGCCCAAGCGATGGAAGCCTGGGTTGCCAACCCGGAACTGATGGAAGCCGATGCCGACGCCGAATACGCCGAAATCATCGAGATCGACCTGTCGGAAATCAACGAGCCGATCCTCTGCGCCCCTAACGACCCGGACGATGCCCGTCTGTTGTCCAGCGTTGCCGGTGAGAAGATCGACGAAGTGTTCATCGGTTCGTGCATGACCAACATCGGTCACTTCCGCGCTGCCGGTAAGCTGCTGGAGCAGGTCAAGGGCCAGCTGCCGACTCGTCTGTGGCTGTCGCCGCCGACCAAGATGGACGCTCACCAGTTGACCGAAGAAGGCTACTACGGCATCTACGGCAAGGCTGGCGCACGCATGGAAATGCCGGGCTGCTCGCTGTGCATGGGTAACCAGGCACGTGTAGAACCGAACTCCACCGTCGTGTCGACGTCGACCCGTAACTTCCCGAACCGCTTGGGTGACGGTGCAAACGTCTACCTGGCATCGGCCGAACTGGCGGCAGTGGCCTCTACCCTGGGTCGCCTGCCGACTGTCGAAGAGTACATGGGCTACGCAGCGAAACTGGACACCATGGCCAGTGACGTCTACCGCTACCTGAACTTCGACCAGATCGCCGAGTTCCGCAAGATCGCAGCAAGCGCCAACATCCCGGTGATTCAAGCTTAAGGGTGTGTTGATGTGAAAGACGCCGCGTATCGCAAGATACGCGGCGTTTTTTTATGCCTGGAACTAACCTTTACTGCCAACACAAAACCAATGTGGGAGCTGTGCAGTCAGATAGACCGCATCAGGGCTTAGGCAACCAGCGAATACACCAATGCCGTAATGGCAACCAAGCCGACTGCCGTGACAAACACATTCGACGCCTGCCCACGGTACTTGGCCATGGCCGGAACCTTGCGGATCGCGTACATCGGCATCAGGAACAGGATCGACGCAATCACCGGCCCACCCAGGGTCTCGATCATGCCGAGGATACTCGGGTTGAGCGTGGCGACGATCCAGCACACCACCAGCATGAAGGCGGCGGTCATGCGGTCCAGGGTCTTCGGTGCCGGGCGGCGACCGGTCTTGACCACCAGCCCCTTGAGACCCTCGCTGGCACCGATGTAGTGGCCCAGGAACGACTTGGCAATCGCCACGAACGCAATCAACGGGGCGGCAAAAGCGATGGTCGGGTTGTCGAAGTGGTTGGCCAGGTACGACAGGATCGACAGGTTCTGCGCTTTCGCCTCGGCCAGTTGCGCGGGCGACAGGGTCAGCACGCAACTGAACACGAAGAACAGCACCATCGCCACCATCAACAAGTGAGCGCGGGACAGGATCTGCGAACTGCGCTCCTCGGCGTGTGCGCCGTACTGGCGTTTCTGGTCAACCGCGAAAGCCGAGATGATCGGCGAATGGTTGAACGAGAACACCATCACCGGAATCGCCAGCCACAGCGTATTGAGCAGCGCCGACGGTGCTGGCACCTCGCTGGCAGTGCTGAGAATGCCGCCATTCCAGTGCGGCACCAGGTACACGGCCAGGAACAGCAGGGCGACGATAAACGGATACACCATCAGGCTCATCGCCTTGACGATCACTTGCTCGCCGCAGCGCACCACGGCCAGCAGGCCGAGGATCAGCACAAATGCCAGGATCGCACGAGGCGGCGGCATGATGTGCAGTTGGTGTTCCATGAAGCTGCTGACGGTATTGGTCAGTGCCACGCTGTAGATCAGCAGGATCGGGAAGATCGCGAAGAAATACAGCAAAGTGATCAACGCGCCTGCCTTGATGCCGAAATGCTCTTCGACCACATCAGTGATGTCGGAGCCTTCACGGCCAGACAGCACGAAACGGGTCAGCCCACGGTGGGCAAAGAACGTCATCGGGAACGCCAGTAACGCCAGGATCACCAGCGGCCAGAAGCCCCCCAGGCCCGCGTTGATTGGCAGAAACAAAGTACCGGCGCCAATGGCGGTACCGAATAGCCCGAGCATCCAGGTGGTGTCCTGGCGGCTCCAGCTTGTGAGGGTTGCAGGTGTCGTTGCATAGCGTTCGTCGACGCTATTGGCCTGATCATTCATCCGGTCGGATCTCCGCATTCACATGGCCAGCACGAGTCAGAAAAACCTGACAGGCAGCGCCCTGGCCGTAACAAGGGCCGGATTGTCCGGGATTCTCTTGAATAAGCAAAGACTTAGATGAGGAACGGTAATGCAGTGCAAAGGCTGGAAGGCAGCCCATGGGGCGGCTCAGTTGATTCAACGCCAGATGTCCACCGCCTTTACCCACCTCACGAACGCCCCTGCCAGCGGGGCATTGGGAGGGTCGATCACGCAAGGCCGACGAAGCTTTGTTTAAATAAACCCAGTCACTCAAAGTTCGCCAGTGGGGAGCCGCTGACAGAGACCCAATATCAATTAAAGTTAAACACCCTCACATATAAGAAAGTTCTTACATACAGTTAATCAACGCCTCTCGATTGAAACTCTAATGATTGCGGCATTTGTTGCAAGGGTTTTCCCAGGCATTGAGAGCCCCTTCTATCACGTTTATATTCCAGTCCAGTTCAAAAAAACAAAAGCATCTAAACCCACCACAGCAGAATTAAAAACCTCACTCATCAGGAGCGACTAGATGAACAAACACAACCTTATTTTCTCCCTGATACTTGCCACCGGAATACTCAGCCCATTGGCCAGCCAAGCACAACCGGCAGTAGAAAACTCAGACGCAAGTGCCCTGGGTACATCCCCCCGCTGGCTGACGACAAAAGTTTATATAGAAGGCGCCCCGGAGATCGACGTAAAGGACAAGTACCCAGGTGTCGTTGGAATATCAGTGTGGGACCCTGAACGTAATCGCTACGAATTTTTCTACACCGATACCGGGCTATCAAAATATGACAACGGCGGCGGCGGTTACTTCATGGTAACGGGTGACAAGAAAAACCATATCCTGATACCGGATAAAGGTGCAACGAAAACCATCGTCAGAAAACTTGAGACGTTGAACAATCAGGAATTCACTTATTCTCGTGAAGTGCCGCGCGACATGATCGACGCCAACCCTCTTGTTCGAATACATGTGGTTCATGCGCCCTATACCGGATCAGTCAAAACCACCCCCACCCACTAACCCTCAACACTCATCCCACGAGTAGCGACAATACTCATAAAAGGCCTCACTCAATGAAAACACTATTAAAGCCTTTACTGGCGTCTGTTTTATTGCTCTCTACCCTTGTTTCAGGCGGCCTTCATGCGCAGGCTTCCACGTCAGGAAAACCTGTCGCCATCAGCGCTGACAATGCGGTCATGTTGACCGTCTTCCTCAAACATGACCAATCTCGCAACTTGAACGAAATAAGAACAAAACTCACCGAACAGGAACTCTTTAAAGTATTCCCTCCTGAAGGGGTAGAGATTGTCAGTTGGAACATCGCCATGGGGATCGGTCACGTCATCGTTCTACGCTTCCCCGCCTCGCGCCTGCGGGAAGTCAATCTCGCCATCGAACGCTCTGCATGGGGCCCCTTCAGGACGGAGTTCTTTCCTACCTACGATTACATGGACATCGTAGCGGCCGAACAGAGCAAGGTGCGCAAGCCCGTAGCCGCTAAATAATTCGCACGCGCGCAAACAGCGTCTCCCACTCGCCGAGACGCTGGCACTTTTCGCAAAATCAGTGGCGCTTTCTCTGCGCCCTCAGCATTTCACACAACACAAATGCAGCATAATCCGAGCATCGAACTCACCGGAGAGCTGCCCCATGCCCACCACCGTTCTAGTCCTGGTTGAAACCATCAACGAATACCTGCAAATCATCGAGAGCAATGACTTTCATGTGATTCTGGCGCCGACGCCCGCCGAACGCGCTCAGGCGATCAAGTTGCACGGTGGGCAGATCAAGGCCGTGCTGACCCGTGGCCCGCTGGGGTTGTACGCTGATGAAATCGCGGCACTGCCGTTGCTGGAACTCATCTGCGTGATCGGTGCCGGCTACGAACATGTGGACCTGCAGGCGGCAAGCGACCGTGGGATAGTGGTCACCAACGGTGCCGGCGTGAACGCCCCCTCGGTGGCCGATCACGCCATGGCGCTGCTGCTGTCGCTGGTGCGCGGGATTCCCCAGACCGATGCCGCCGTGCGGCGCAGCGAATGGCCGAAGGTCATGCGCCCTTCCCTGGCCGGCAAGCAACTGGGAATTCTCGGGCTCGGTGCCGTGGGGATGGAAATCGCCAGGCGCGCCGCCCTCGGCTTCGGCATGGAGGTGAGCTATCACAACCGCCAACCCCGCGATGACGTGGATTACACCTACTGTTCAACGGCCGTCGAACTGGCGCGCACCTCGGACTTCCTGATCCTGGCCACGCCAGGTGGGGCCAGCACTCGCCATCTGATCGATAAACATGCGCTGGATGCGTTGGGCCCCAATGGCTATCTGGTGAACATTGGCCGCGGCAGCGTGGTGGTGACCGCTGACCTCGTGGCTGCCCTGGAGCAACGGCGTATCGGCGGCGCCGCGCTGGATGTATTCGACGACGAACCCAAGGTGCCCGACGCCCTCAAGCGCCTGAGCAATACCGTCCTGACCTCCCATGTGGCCGGCCTGTCACCGGAGGCTGCCCATGACACCGTGCAGCGGGTGGCCGACAACCTGGTGGAATACTTCGCCGGCCGTCCTGTGCTCACGCCGGTTGCGCTGCCAGCGCCCGCAAAATGACCGATCAGGCACGCTGATCACCCTTCAACACGCTAACCTATTAAGCCGCCCCGACCTTGTCGCTGGGCGGCGGTGCGCATTAGATTAGGAAATAGTCCAAGGCCTTTAGAATAAGCAGAAGGGATAAGCATGGCGCTGAACGACCAATCGACCCAGATTCGCCCCGGCGAAGAACTTGATGCCAGCCTGATCGATCCCTACCTCAAGGCCCACATTCCGGGCTTGAACGGCACGCCTGCGATCAGTCAGTTCCCCGGCGGCGCATCGAACCTGACCTACCTGCTGGAATATCCAGGCCAGGAATTCGTGCTGCGTCGCCCGCCGTTTGGCCACAAGGCCAAGTCCGCCCACGACATGGGCCGCGAATACCGCATTCTCAACCAGCTCAAAGATGGTTTTCCGTATTGCCCCAAGGCATACGTGCACTGCACCGATGAATCAGTGATCGGTGCCGAGTTCTATGTGATGGAACGGGTCAACGGCATCATCCTGCGCTCTGACCTGCCGCCCGAACTGGGCCTGGACGCGGCCAAGACTCAAGCGCTGTGCAAAAGCTTTATCGACAAGTTCGTCGAACTGCATCAAGTCGACTACAGCGCCTGCGGCCTGGCCGACCTGGGCAAGCCTGAAGGCTACGTGGCGCGGCAGATTCGTGGCTGGGGCGAGCGCTACGAAAAAGCCCTGACCCCTGATGCGCCAAAATGGGAAGCGGTACGCGCCTGGCTCAACGACAAAATGCCAGCCGATTCGCCCACGTCCAGCATCGTGCATAACGACTACCGCTTCGATAACGTGATCCTCGACCCCCACAACCCGATGCAGATCATCGGCGTGCTGGATTGGGAACTGACCACCCTGGGCGACCCGCTGATGGACCTGGGCAACACCCTCGCCTACTGGATCGAAGCCGCAGATCCGGCGCCGGTCCAACTGATGCGGCGCCAGCCGAGCAACGCCCCGGGGATGCTCACCCGCCGTCAGTTTGTCGACTACTACGCCGAGCGCTCGGGGCTTGCGATCGACAATTTCGATTTCTATTACACCTACGGCCTGTTCCGGCTGGCCGGCATCGTGCAGCAGATCTACTACCGCTTTTTCCACGGCCAGACCCAGGACAAACGCTTTGCGCAGTTCATCCACATGAACAAGCTGCTGGAGCAAATGAGCCTGAATGTCATTGGCAAATCAGCGCTCTGATCGCAACCACAAGGAACCCTTATGTCCAAGACCAACCTGTTTGACCTTGACGGCAAGATCGCCTTCGTTTCCGGCGCCAGCCGTGGTATCGGCGAGGCCATTGCCAAGCTGCTGGCCCAGCAAGGCGCCCACGTGATCGTCTCCAGCCGCAAGCTGGAAGGTTGCCAGCACGTCGCCGACGCGATCATTGCCGACGGCGGCAAGGCCACGGCGATTGCCTGCCATATCGGTGAAATGGAGCAGATTACCCAGGTGTTCGCCGGCATCCGCGAACAGTTCGGCCGCCTGGATATTCTGGTCAACAACGCCGCGACCAACCCGCAGTTCTGCAACGTGCTGGATACCGACCTTGGCGCATTCCAGAAGACGGTCGACGTGAATATCCGCGGTTACTTCTTCATGTCGGTGGAAGCCGGCAAGCTGATGCGCGAGAACGGCGGCGGCAGCATCATCAACGTGGCGTCGATCAACGGCATTTCGCCGGGCGTGTTCCAGGGCATCTACTCGGTCACCAAGGCTGCCGTGATCAACATGACCAAGGTGTTCGCCAAGGAATGCGCGGCATTCGGCATCCGTTGCAACGCACTGCTGCCGGGCCTGACTGATACCAAATTCGCCTCGGCGCTGGTCAAGAACGATTCGATCCTGAAAGTGGCCCTGGCGCAGATCCCCCTCAAGCGCGTCGCCGACCCCAGCGAAATGGCCGGCGCGGTGTTGTATCTGGCCAGCGATGCGTCAAGCTACACCACCGGTGTGTCGTTGAATGTAGACGGCGGCTTCCTGTCCTGACACTGCCTGGTTTCTTCAGATCGATTTGCGCGTAACCTTGGCGCGGATCGATCTGTCTCCAGGATGAAACATGGAACTGCACCTCGTCATCAATGGCCGCAAGGACCTGGCTGCCCAGCTTTATCAGCAACTGCGCGAAGCTATCGCCACCGGGCGACTGTCGGCGGGTACGCAACTGCCACCGAGCCGACTGCTCGCCGAACAACTGGGCGTATCGCGCAAGACGGTGTCGGATACCTACACCACCCTCACGTACGAAGGCCTGCTGATCGGCAAGATCGGCCGCGGCACTTTCGTCAATGCGTGGGCGCCCCAACCCGATCGCGTGCAAACCGCCACCGACCTGGCCTGCGCCGCCAACCTGGGCAAGTGGGCAGCACTGCCCTCGCCCATGGGCCACCCTTCCCGTGAGGGCATCCTGCGCTACGAATTTATCGGCGGCGCGACTGCACGCAACCAGTTCCCTCAGGACGAATGGCGACGCTGCACCCAGGATGCGCTGCGCCGTATCGCCCAGAACAGTGGTTTCTACAGCCAACCGGAAGGGTTACCGGCATTGCGCGAGGCCATCGCCGGGCATATCGCGTTTTCCCGAGGGGTCAAATGCCGCGCCAGCGATATCGTGGTCACCAATGGCGCGCAGCAGGCGCTGGACCTGATTGCCCGCGTGGTGCTGGAACCCGGCAGCATGGTCGCGATGGAAGACCCAGGCTATAGCCCCGCGCGCCAAATGTTCGTAGCGATGGGCGCCAGCGTCGCCAGCGTGGCCGTCGACGAACAGGGCCTCCAGGTCGATCAGATCCCCGATGGCACCCGTCTGATCTACGTCACCCCGTCCCACCAGTTCCCCCTCGGCATGCCGATGAGTCAGAGGCGCCGCCAGGCACTGCTGGACCGCGCAATCGAGCTGGGTGCGATCATCATCGAAGACGACTACGACAGCGAATTTCGCTACGAAGGGCGCCCCACCGACTCCCTGCAAAGCCTGGACACCCGAGGCGTGGTCACCTACGTCGGGACCTTTTCCAAAACCCTGTTGCCCGAGTTGCGCCTGGGCTACGCGGTGCTGCCGCCAGCGATCTATGGCGCGGTGCTCAAGGCCAAGCAGTTGACCGACCAGCACAGCTCTACCCTGCCGCAGTGGGCATTGGCCAAGTTCATCAGCGAAGGCTACCTGCTCAAGCATATTCGCCGTTGCCACAGCATCTACGCGGGGCGTCGCGAACGAATACTGCAGCGTCTGGCGGGCGATCTGTCACCGTGGTTCGAGGCGGTTCCGACGGTGGCGGGCTTTCACCTGGCGGCATTGTGCAAGGTGGCGTTGAATATCCCATTGCTGATAGAACAGGCGCGTCAGGTCGAGGTGGGGTTGTACCCCCTGGACGTATTCTTCCAAGACGTGCCATTACGCTCGGGGCTGATTTTCGGCTTCGGCGCCATCGAGACCCTGGACATCGATCCGGCGCTGGACAAGGTGCGCGATATTCTCCGGCAGATTGGCTAAGGGGTTTTCCGGCGTATTGGTCATTGGTGGCGTACAGGCTACGGCGTAGGGTGAAGAGGTCTCGAACTACGCGGAATCCTGATCATGAAACGATTGCTCGCCACCACGCTGATGCTCACCTCCCTCAGCGCATTTGCCCACGACCCGGTATACAACCAGGAAACGCTCAAGGTGCTGCAGGAGCACCCCTTGACCAACGTGCCCGGCAAGAAAACCATCATGCTCACCGTTGACTACGCCCCCGGCCAGGCCACCGTGCCCCATAGCCACACCGGCACTGCGGTGGCTTATGTGCTGCAAGGCGCGATCACCTCGCGGGTCAATGATGAAAAGGCGATCACCTACAAAGCCGGGCAATCGTTCTACGAACCGGCCGGCTCGCGGCATTTTGAGTCAAGCAATGCCAGCCAGACCCAACCGGCCAGGCTGCTGGTGGTGATGGTGCTGGATGACAAGGCTGAGGTACTCACCCCGCTTCCTAAATAATCAGCAACACCACAAAACCCATGGGGGAGCTGGCTTGCCTGCTCCCACAGTTTTAACCGTATCTGGTCAGGGACGTTTGAATAGGTCGCGCTGGTCTTCAATGCGCAGCCGGCACTCGCAACCCTCCAGATGATCATTGACCATCCCCATCGCCTGCATCAACGCATACATCGTGGTCGGGCCGACGAAGGTCCAGCCGCGTTTCTTCAGGGCCTTGGACAAGCGCATCGAAGCCGCTGAGGTCGGATTGGCCGTCCAGTAAGCCATGTCCACCACTGCCGGCCGCTCTTCTGCGCCGGGCTCGAACGCCCACAGCCAGCGCGCCAGCGAGCCGGTCTCCTCCACCAGTTCAGAGGCCCGGCGTGCGTTGTTGATGGCCGAGATGATCTTTGCCCGATTGCGCACGATGCCCGGCTCGCTCATCAACCGCTCAATGTCCGCTTCGCCGTACTGCGCCACCCGGCGAAAATCAAAACCCTCGAACGCCTGCCGAAAGTTATCGCGCTTGCGCAGAATGGTGATCCACGCCATCCCCGCCTGAAACCCCTCCAGGCAGATCTTCTCGTACAACGCGATGTCATCCGCCACCGGCACCCCCCACTCGTGGTCGTGGTAATGCAGGTACGCAGGCGCTGCAGTGCGCCAGGCGCAATACATGCGCCCTGCTTCGTCGGTTGTAAGCCCTGATTGGTCCATCCATCACCTCGTATGCCCAAGGCGATGATACGCAAAAAAAATTAATCCCCGTCAACCGCTCAAGCACCGTACTTACCGACCAACTGGTCAGACCGGGACCTGCCAACCGCTGAATATTTACTTGTTGTTTGAAAAAAACCAAGCGTAGACTGGCCGCGCACTGGACTTACCGGTAAGACCACAACAATTAAGCCCTGGAACCACCAGGGCACCGAATAGAGATCCCTCCCATGCTCAGATGGTGCTCGCGTTCGATTTTCCTGCAAGTCGTGATTGGCCTGATGCTCGGCATCGCCTGCGGCCTGGCCCTTCCCGAATTTTCCTCACAACTCAAACCCCTGGGCGACGGCTTTATCAAGCTGATCAAAATGCTGATCGGCCTGATCGTGTTCTGTGTCGTGGTCAGCGGTATTTCCGGCGCCGGCGATTTGAAGAAGGTCGGGCGTATCGGGCTCAAGTCGGTGATCTACTTTGAAGTGCTGACCACCGTCGCCCTGGTGCTTGGCCTGATCATGGCCTTCAGCACCGGCATCGGCAGCGGCGCCAATATTCATCTTGAGCAACTCTCTTCCGCCGGCTTGAATGAGCTGGCCGACAAGGGCCAACACATCAAGGGCACCAGCCAGTTCCTGATGGACCTGATTCCCAACTCGGTGATCGGTGCGTTTGCCGATAACAACGTGTTACAGGTGCTGCTGTTCTCGGTGCTGTTCGGCAGTGCGCTGAACCTGGTGGGCGAAGCGGCCAGCGGTATCTCGCGGCTGATCAATGAGCTTAGCCATGTGATCTTCCGCATCATGGGCATGATCGTGCGCCTGGCGCCGATTGGCGTATTCGGTGCCATCGCGTTCACCACCAGCACCTACGGCCTGGACTCGCTGCAACACCTGGGCAGCCTGGTTGGGCTGTTCTACCTGACGTGCTTTGCCTTTGTCGCGCTGATCCTCGGGCTGGTAATGCGCTTGTCCGGCCTGCGGATGCTGCCGCTGCTCAAGTACCTGCGCGAAGAGCTGCTGATCGTGATGGGCACCGCTTCGTCCGACGCTGTGCTGCCGCAGATCATGCGCAAGCTGGAACATTTGGGCATTGGCAGTTCCACCGTGGGTTTGGTAATTCCCACCGGGTACTCGTTCAACCTCGACGGTTTCTCGATCTACCTGACCCTGGCCATCGTGTTTATCGCCAACGCCACCGGTACACCGCTGTCGATGACCGACTTGCTGACCATCCTCCTGGTATCGTTGATCACCTCCAAAGGCGCCCACGGCATTCCGGGCTCGGCATTGGTGATTCTAGCGGCGACACTCACGGCGATCCCGGCAATTCCGGTGGTGGGCCTGGTGTTGGTGCTGGCGGTGGACTGGTTCATGGGGATCGGTCGTGCGCTGACCAACCTGATCGGCAACTGCGTGGCTACCGTGGCGATTGCTCGCTGGGAAAAAGATATCGATATCCAGCGTGCCAACAAGGTGCTCGACGGCCAGCAGGGCTATGCCTTTCAGGCCAAGAAGCCGGTGCTGCCGGCGCATCAGGAGTTCTAGGACAACACCCATCCAATGTGGGAGCTGGCTTGCCTGCGATAGCGGTGAGTCAGCGTCAAATGTAGTGCCTGACACTCAGTCATCGCAGGCAAGCCAGCTCCCACATTGGCCCTTTGCCAGACTGAATACTGTATGAGCAACATCAAGGAGCCTTCGACGTGATCAGCACCTCAACCGTCGTCAATTCAGTGGTAGAAAAACTGCGCGCTGCCCTGGCACGCGGCCAGTGGAGGCGTGGCGAAATGCTGCCAGGCCAGCGTGAGCTGGCCGAGCAACTGGGTATCAGCCGCCCGAGCCTGCGTGAAGCGGTGATCGTGCTGGAGACCTTGGGCCTGGTGCGTTCCATGCCGGGCAAAGGTGTGGTGGTACTGGAAACCAGCGTCAGCGAGCCGCAGTCGAACGACGCGGTGGCCGACGCCAGCCTGGAAGACATCCTGCAACTGCGCTATACCCTCGAACCCTTCATCGTCGGCCTGGTCGCCCAATCCATCAGCAGCAAGGAAATCGGCCAACTGCGCCTGACGCTGATGGACATGCGCGAAGCCCTGGATGCCGGCGACGCCGAGGCGGGCATGAACGCCTACATCGACTTTCACGAAGAACTGTTTGCCCTGACCTCCAACCCGATCTTCCAGAACGTGGTGCAGCAAACCAGCACCGCGCTCAAACAAAGCGCCCAGGTATTGCGCAACTCCCCTGAACACCTGGCCGAACGCCTGCAAGAGAACGAAGCCGTGGTACGCGCCATCCGCAACAAGAACAGCGCCCTGGCCAGTGCCGAAATGCGTCGGCACATCCTGCAGGAAGGCTTGCGCATGGGCATTCGCTTGAATATCCCGAATGACCATCTGGGCAGCTGAATAATTGGAGACCGGCCATGAACGTCCACGCCCTGCAACGTGACCCTCTGCCCTGCCTGCGCCTGGTGTCGGGCAAGAAGCCTTCGGTTGACGACATCTACCCGCGCTTGTTCGACGCGATCCTTGAGCAACGCATTGCGCCCGCCAGCCGCTTCACCGAAGAAGGCCTGGGCGAACTCTTTGGCGTGAGCCGCAGCGTGATTCGCCGGGTGCTCGCCAAGCTGTCCCATCAGCAAGTGGTCATCCTGCGCCCCAACCAGCGCGCCCAGGTCGCCGCGCCGGATGCCCAGCACACACGGCAGATTCTGGAAGCACGGCGCCTGACCGAAATGACCGTGGTGCAACTGGCCTGCGCCCAGGCCACAGCGATGCAAATCCGCCAACTGCGCGAGCTGATTGCGCAGGAGCGCGATGCCATTGAGCGTGACCAGCGTGGGCCGGCGATCCGGTTTTCTGGAGAGTTTCATCTGCAACTGGCGCACATGGCAGGCAATGCGCCGTTGGCACAGTTTCTCAACAGCCTGGTGCCGTTGACGTCGTTGATCATTGCGCAATTTGAAACGAAGGCCTGCACGTATTGTGCGTGGCAGGAGCATGTGGCGATTGTGGATGCCGTGGAACAGCGCGACGCCCACACGGCTGTCGCCCTGATGACCCAGCACCTGGATCACCTGGAAACCCGGCTACTCAAACACCACTGACCTGCGGATAATAAGGAGATCCAAATGTGGGAGGGGGCTTGCTCCCGATAGCGGTGGGTCAGCCATGTAAGTGTTGACTGCCCCACCGCTATCGGGAGCAAGCCCCCTCCCACACTAGCCCTTCAGTGTTTGATAAATGGTGTTCCAATAAAAAGCCCCCGCATCTCACGATGCGGGGGCTTTTGGTTTACCGAAGCATCAAGCCGGCTGCAACACCGACTGACCACTCAACGCCAGGTCCAGCAACTCACGATTGGCCACCGCGTACATGGCGTAGTCCGTGCCAACCGCAGCACGAATTTCCACCATCATGGCACGCCAGCGATCAGCCATGTCCTGGTGCTGTTCAAGCCACAGGGCCACGCGGGCTTCCATGTCTTGTGGCGCGTCGGCCATTTGCAGTACCGAAATGGTAATCGCCCGTTGCTGCCAGTCCACGTCATCGCGGAAGGCCTCACGGGCCTGGGCCTGCCAGTTGTTGGCGACAGGCAGATCGCTGATCTGCTGCAGGTACCACGGCAGGTCCAGGGCGCTGCCGACGGCGAAGTAGGCTTTGGCCACTTCGGCGGCGTCATGCCCGGTCACGTCGGCGGCTTCGATGATCGGCAGCAAGGTGTACAGGTGGGTAGTGCCTGCAACCATGCGTGCCAACAATTCCGGTACGCCGGCCTGGGTGTAGGCCTGGTAACGGTTCTGCCAGCCTTCACGGGTCGGACCTTCCAGCAGTTCGTCGAGCTTGAGGCCCAATGCTGCCAGATGCGGACCGAAGTGCGCAGTGTCACGCCCGGCGTCCTGTTCGTTGCGACGGCTGCGCAGGAACCAGCGCGTAGCACGACGGCCCAGGCGCATCAGCTCGTCCATCAGCTCCAGTTGCACGTCGGCCGACACCTGGTGGTCCAGGGCTTCGATCTGACGGAACCAGTGCGGGAGGTGGAAGATATCGCGCACGATCACATAGGCACCGGCGACGTTCGCCGGGCTCATGCCGGTCGACTCTTTGAGTCGCTGCACGAAGGTGATGCCCATGTGGTTGACCAGGTCGTTGGCGATCTGGGTGCTGACGATCTCGCGCTTGAGGCGATGGCGACGCATGGCTTCGGAGAACTTGGCCACCAGGCTCGGTGGGAACGCGGTCTCCATGTCACGGGTCAGGTATTCGTCATCCGGCACCAGGGATTTGAGCAGCGCTTCCTTGAGGTCGATCTTGCTGTACGAAATCAGCACCGACAACTCCGGACGGGTCAAGCCCTTGCCGGTCGAAGCGCGCTCGGTGAGCTGCTCTTCGGTCGGCAGGTACTCGATGGCGCGGTCCAGCTTGCCACGGCCTTCCAGGTCGCTCATCAGGCGTTTGTACTCGGCGGCGCGCTCGTAAGCCTTGCGTGCGGCCAGGGACAGGGCCTGGGTCTGCTTGTAGTTGTTGCCCAACACCAGGTGGCCGACTTCATCGGTCATGCTCGCCAGCAACTGGTTGCGTTGCTTGTCGGTCATGTCACCGGCCTGCACCACTTCGTTGAGCAGGATCTTGATGTTCACTTCGTGGTCGGAGCAGTCCACGCCACCGGCGTTGTCGATGAAGTCGGTGTTGGAACCGCCGCCATTGAGGCCGAATTCCACACGGCCCAGTTGGGTCATGCCCAGGTTACCGCCCTCGCCCACCACCTTGCAGCGCAGCTCGTTGCCGTTGACACGCAGCGCGTCGTTGGCCTTGTCGCCCACGTCGGCATGGCTTTCGGTGCTGGCCTTGACGTAGGTACCGATACCGCCGTTCCACAACAGGTCCACCGGCGCCTTGAGCAAGGCGTTGAGCAGTTCGGTCGGGGTCAGCTTGTCGGCCTGGATGTCGAAACGCTCTTTCATCTGTGGCGAGATGGCGATGCTCTTGGCGCTTCGCGAGAAGATACCGCCGCCTTCAGACATGATGCTGGTGTCGTAGTCGGTCCAGGACGAACGCGGCAGCTCGAACATGCGCTGGCGCTCGACGAAGCTGGTGGCCGGGTTCGGGTTCGGGTCGATGAAGATGTGCAGGTGGTTGAAGGCCGCGACCAGTTGCAGCTTGTCGGACATCAGCAAACCGTTACCGAACACGTCACCGGCCATATCGCCGACGCCCACTACGGTGATGCTGTCTTCCTGCACGTTGATGCCGCGCTCACGGAAGTGACGCTGCACACCGACCCACGCGCCCTTGGCGGTGATGCCCATTTTCTTGTGGTCGTAACCGGCAGAACCGCCGGAAGCGAACGCGTCACCCAGCCAGAAACCGTAGTCGATAGCGATGCCGTTGGCGATGTCGGAGAAGGTTGCAGTGCCCTTGTCCGCCGCCACCACCAGGTAGGGGTCATCGTCGTCATGACGCACGACGTTGGCCGGTGGCACCAGGGCGCCGTCCTTCAGGTTGTCGGTAATGTCCAACAGGCCGGAAATGAAGATGCGGTAGCAGGCGATGCCCTCGGCCGCGATCTCGTCCCGGCTGCCGCCCAATGGCAGGCGACGCGGCAGGAAGCCGCCCTTGGCGCCCACCGGCACGATCACCGAGTTTTTCACTTGCTGGGCTTTTACCAGGCCGAGCACTTCGGTACGGAAGTCTTCTTCACGGTCGGACCAGCGCAGGCCGCCGCGAGCGACGTTGCCAAACCGCAGATGCACGCCTTCAACACGGGGCGAGTACACGAAGATTTCAAACTTCGGCACCGGCTTGGGCAGCTCGGGGATCGCGTGCGGGTTGAACTTGAAGCTGAAGTACGACTTGTTCTGGCCGTTTGCGTCGGTCTGGTAGAAGTTGGTGCGCAGGGTCGCCTTGATCAGGTCCAGGTAGCGACGCAGGATACGGTCTTCGTTGAGCACCTGAACGTCGTCCAGGGCGGTGAGGATCGCCTGTTCCAGGCGTTGCTGTTTGTCTTCCAGGTCGTCGGCAGTGAGCTTGCGTGCCAGGTAGAAGCGGGTCTTGAACAACCTTGTCAACTCGCGGGCGATGTCGGTGTGGTTGTTCAGGGTGCTGGCGATGTAACCCAGGTCAAAGCCCAGGCGGATCTGCTTGAGGTAACGGGCGTAGGCACGCAGCAGCGCAACGTCACGCCATGGCAGGCCGGCGGTCAATACCAGGCGGTTGAATGCATCGTTCTCGGCGTCGCCATGCACGATGTGCACGAATGCGTCCTGCAGGGTGTCGTTGAGCTGCTGGATATCCAGGTTCACGCCTTCGGCGGCGATGAATGCAAAGTCATGGATCCAGAACTCACGGCCATTGGCATGGCGCAGGCGATACGGAAACTCGCCCAGCACGCGCAGGCCGAGGTTTTCCAGGATCGGCAGCACGTCGGACAGCGCCAGCGGGGTGTCAGCGTGATAGAGCTTGCAATGCAGTTCGCGCTGACCGGAGACCTGGCCCAGCGGCTGATAGAAGCTCATCACCAGCGGGTTGGCTTCGGTGAGGCTGTTCAGATGCTGCATGTCGACCACGGCTGAATGCGCGGCGAAACGCTCGCGGTAGCCGGCCGGGAAGCCTTTGGGGAAGTCCGCCAGCACGTTGGTACCGTGGGCTTCGCCGAAACTCTCCACCACCAGACTGGCGTAGTCGTCCTGCCAGCTGCGGCAGGCTTGCACCACTTCTTTTTCCAGTTGCAGCGGGTCGATGTCCAGGCGGTTCTTCGGGTCGACCCGCAGGATCAGTTGCACACGGGCCAGCACGGACTCGGAGAAGAAGGTCCAGAACTCGCAGTCCGAAGCCTTGAGGCGATCCATCAGCACTTGCTGGATCTTCTGGCGCACTTCGGTGGAGTAGATATCGCGCGGCACATAGGCCAGGCAGTAGCAGAAACGACCGTACGGATCTTTGCGCAGGAACACGCGGATCTTGTTGCGTTCCTGGATCTGCACGATCGACATCACGGTGCTGAACAGCTCGTCGACCGGGGTCTGGAACAGGTCGTCACGGGGCAGCACTTCAACCACTTGGGCCAGTTCCTTGCCCAGATGCGCCTTGGCCTGGAAGCCCGAGCGACGCTCGATTTCCGCTACCTTGCGGCGAATGTACGGGATCACTCGCACGCTTTCGCCGTACACCGAGGAGGTGTAGAGGCCCATGAAGCGGTGTTCCTTGATGACCTTGCCGTCGGCACTGATCTCGCGGATCGACACGTAGTCCGGATACGCCGGGCGGTGCACGCGGCTTGGGTGTGCAGCCTTGGCGAACGACAGCACCGTCGGTTCACGCAGGTAGGCCACGGCGTAGTCTTCGATGCGCAGGTCTTCGGCGGTGAGGCCGGCGCGCAACAGCTTGGTCAGACCGAGGAAGGAGCTGGCGTCATATTCGATATGACCGCCGTCCGCCTCGTCACGTACCACGAACTCTTCATAGCCCAGGAAGGTGAAGTGGTTGCCCATCAGCCATTCCAGGAAGTTCTTGATCTCGGCTTTTTCTTCACCGTCGATCGTGAATGCGCTGGCGTCGATACCGGCCAGCAGGTCCTGGACCTTGGCTTTCATCGGTTCGAAATCGGCCACGGCCACGCGCACTTCGCCCAGCACCTGCTCCAGCTCTTTGCTCAGCACGTTCAGCTCGGCGGCGTTGGCGCAGCGGTCGATCTCCAGGTACATCAGCGATTCTTGCAGGATGCCTTCGCCCTGGGTGCCCTTGGGCAGGATTTCCAGCAACTCACCCTTGCTGCCACGGCGCACGCTGAGCACGGTGGTTTGCAGGGTATGGATGCTGTAGCCACGGCGGTTCAGCTCGGTACGGACCGAGTCCACCAGAAATGGCAGGTCATGGTGCAGCACTTCGACCGCGGTGTGGGTCGATTGCCAGCCATGACGTTCGTAATCGGGGTTGTAGACCCGCACTTGCGGTTGGGTGTGATCGAAGCGCTCAAGCAGGCGCCAGGCAGACAGGGTGCAACCGGCCAGGTCGGAAAGGCGACGCTGGGTCAGTTCGTCCAGGGAAATGATGCCGAAGAATTGCTCAGCGAACAGCGCCACTTGTGGCAGTGCCTGTTCACTGATGTGCTGCGCCAGTGCCGCTTGCAGTTGATGCTGGAAGTCGGCCTTGCTGGCTGCGGTGAAGAACGCCATCTGTGGTACTCCGCTTGGGCTTGTTATTGATGGAAGCGTCGCGTGTTATCCCCTTGCGGGGAGACCGTCAGCTCTGTTCGTGGGTCACGATAAACGAATCAGGCCGACAGGTGGGTGAAGCTGGACAGGACAGTCAGGTCACATACAACTTCCACAAGATGCACACCTTGCCGGGTGACGGTACGACGGGCAGGTCAGGCGCCGGGCGCGGGGCACATCCGTTGCGCAGCTTAACGAGTGTAGGAAGACCGCTGCTTGCGACGCTGCGACATATTCGGTCATCGGTAAGCAGGCAATAGGTTGCAACTTGGGCAACCGCGTTTTTCCGGGCAAAAAACCTGCGTTTTTCAGCCCTCTGAGTACCGAAAATGACTGATACCGCACGCCAGGTCATGCCCTGGGTCTGACACACCCTGCAGCATAAAATTCGCCGCAATGGCACAATTGCCAGCGCAACGCCCTCCTCCACACAGGATTTCCCATGCTGCAGCTGAAAACCGACGCCCTGATGGCCACCCCGTGCGACGAAGAAGAAGACAACATGGCCATGCTTTGCTGCCACGGCAAAAACGGCGAAATGTTCATGTTGAGCCGCTACCCGGATGAAGAGGAAGTGGAACTGACCTGGGATTACGAGCCGTCGACGCTGGATGGGCTGAAGATCACCTTGAGTGCTACGAGGTTGCTGGTCGAACTTGCAGCGGGTGATGCCGATGCATTGGGCGGCAAGGATCATCTGGAGATCACCCACGCCACGGCCGCATCCGACCTGGCTGAAGTGGAGGAAACCCTGCAGAAAATCCTCGCAGGCACTGGCACTTTCATCCGGATTTAAGCTGCACTCTGGTTCAAATGTGGGAGAGGGCTTGCCCCCGATAGCGGCGGGTCAGTTAATACATCGGTGCCTGACACACGGGCATCGGCGGCAAGCCCCCTCCCACATTGACCGTGTTCCCACACCAAAAGCCTACAAGTTTTTCTGAAAATACCCGTGACGTCGTTAGTCGACACCCCCTTCGATGCATTAAAGTAGCCTCCCAAGCCTGGCGCTCGCGCTCCACCATCAGGCTCATCTTTCCAGGAACCGTCATCGATGGAACATCGTGAAGCGCTGCTTGCGCTGCGAACCTTTCTTTCTACGCAGATTCTCGGCCAGGAAAAACTCATCGATCGCCTGCTGATCGCCCTGCTCGCCGACGGCCATATGCTGGTCGAAGGCGCACCGGGGCTGGCCAAGACCAAGGCGATCAAGGAGCTGGCCGAAGGCATCGAAGCGCAGTTCCATCGTATCCAGTTCACCCCCGACCTGCTGCCCGCCGACATCACCGGCACCGAGATCTATCGCCCGGAAACCGGCAGTTTCGTGTTCCAGCAGGGGCCGATATTCCACAACCTGGTGCTCGCCGACGAAATCAACCGCGCCCCGGCCAAGGTCCAGTCGGCCTTGCTTGAAGCGATGGCCGAGCGCCAGGTCAGCGTGGGCCGTAGCACTTACGAGCTATCGCCGCTGTTTTTGGTGATGGCCACGCAGAACCCCATCGAGCAGGAAGGCACCTACCCTCTGCCCGAAGCCCAGCTCGACCGCTTCCTCATGCACGTCAAGATCGGTTTCCCGGACGCCGCCGTCGAACGGCGCATCCTGCAACAGGCCCGCGGCGAAGCGCTCAATGGCGAAACCAAGCCTGAGCGGCGCGTCAGCCAACAGGCGATCTTTGCCGCCCGCAAGGAAATCCTTGGCCTGTACATGGCCGATGCGGTAGAGGAATACCTGGTGCAACTGGTCATGGCCACGCGTACGCCTTCCAAGTTCGACCCGGAAATGGCCGAGTGGATCGCCTATGGCGCCAGCCCCCGAGGCTCCATCGCCCTGGACCGTTGCGCCCGCGCCCACGCCTGGCTGGCCGGTCGCGACTTCGTGAGCCCCGAGGATATCCAGGCGGTGCTGTTCGACGTGCTGCGTCACCGCATCATCCTGTCGTTCGAAGCCGAAGCCGCCGGGATCGACCAGGACCGCGTGGTGCAACGCATTCTTGACGTTGTTGCCGTCGCTTGAAGCCGATGAACGCCAGCGATGGTATACGCGTAACCCTCAGTGAACTGATTGAGATGCGTCACCACGTGCGCGAAGTGCAGCTGTTCTCCACGCCCGGCCAGCGCAGCCCGTTGATCGGCCTGCACCACTCCAAGCTGCGCGGGCGCGGTGTGGACTTCGATCAGGTGCGGGTGTACCAGGCGGGCGACGACGTGCGCACCATCGACTGGCGCGTGACAGCGCGCACCCAGGAACCGCACACCAAGTTGTTCCACGAAGAACGCGAACGGCCGATCTTTATCATGGTGGAGCAAAGCTGCCGTCTGTTCTTCGGCTCGGGGCAGATGTTCAAGTCGGTGCTCGCCGCACAAGCGGCCAGCCTGATCGGCTGGGCGGCCCTGGGGCATAACGATCGGGTCGGCGGGCTGGTGTTCGGCGACAGCGAGCACTACGAAATCAAGCCTCGACGCAGCAAACAAAGCCTGTTGCAGCTGCTTAACCGCCTGGTGCGGGTCAACCAGAGCCTGAACACCGAAAGCCGCCCCGAAGCTGATGCCCTGGGCATGGCCTTGCGCCGTGGCCGTGAAGTGTTGCGACCGGGCAGCCTGGGAATTGTGATCTGCGATGAACGGGCGCTGACTGATAGCGCCGAGCAACAGCTGAGCCTGCTGTCGCGACATTGCGACCTGTTGCTGCTGCCCATTTCCGACCCGCTTGATCACGCCCTGCCCGCCGCCGGGTTACTGCGCTTCGCAGAACGCGGCGCACAGCTGGAACTGGACACCCTGAACATTGATTTGCGCCAGGCCTACAAAGCCCAGGCCGAAGCGCGTATCGCCCGCTGGGAACGGCTCGCGCAAAAGCTGCGGGTGTTGTTGATGCCGTTGAGCACACAGAGTGAAATGGTCGAGCAACTGCGCGAGTACCTCAACCCGCAACGCCCGGTTAAAAAACAATGAGCAGCCTGGACCAACTGCAACCGCTGATCGCCCCGCCGGCCATCGGCTTCTGGCCGCCTGCGCCCGGCTGGTGGCTGTTGCTGCTGGTGATCCCGCTGCTCGGCTGGGGCCTGTGGTGGTTGCGCCGCTTCCTGCCAACCCGCCGCCCCGTGGCCCGCGCCGAACAACCGCTGGACCCGCTGCGCATCGCCGCCCTCGCCGAACTGGCCTTGATGCCCAAGCCCTACGACGGCGCGCCCGCAGGTGCCTGGCTGCAACAACTCAACGGCCTGCTCAAGCGCCTGTGCCGTAACGACTACCCGTATAGCCAGAGCCATACCCTCAACGGCCGCAAATGGCTGGCCTTCCTCGACAACCGCTGCCCCGCCGCCGGCCTGACGCGCTGGATGGTACTGGTGGAAGGCGCCTACAAGCCCGAATGCAAACTCGACGACAAAGCTATCGCCGGCCTGACCCAGGCTGTCGACACCTGGATCCGCAAACATGTTTGAGTTCGCCTGGCCGTGGATCTTTACCCTGTTGCCATTGCCCTGGTTGATGCGCCTGATCCTGCCCGTGGCCGACAGCGGCGAACCGGCATTGAAAGTCAGCTACCTGAGCGACCTCGAAGGCTTGGCCCGCCGTCGCGCCCGCGCCAACCTGCCAGGCTGGCGCCAGCAGGCCCCCTTCGTGGTGCTGTGGCTGCTGCTGTTGACTGCCGCCGCACGCCCGCAATGGCTGGGCGAGCCTTTGCCAATTGCCGCCAGTGGCCGGGACTTGCTGGTGGCGGTCGACGTGTCAGGCTCCATGGATTTCCCCGACATGCACTGGCAGGGTGAGGACGTGAGTCGCCTGGCCCTGGTCAAACACCTGCTCGGGGACTTTCTTGAAGAACGCGAAGGTGACCGCGTGGGCTTGATCCTGTTTGGTACTCAAGCCTACCTGCAGGCACCGCTGACCTTTGATCGGCGCACCGTACGTACCTGGCTGGACGAAGCGCGTATCGGCATTGCCGGCAAGAACACCGCCATCGGCGATGCCATTGGCCTGGCCTTGAAACGCCTGCGCCAACGCCCGGCGCAAAGCCGTGTGCTGATCCTGATCACCGACGGCGCCAATAACGCCGGGCAGATCGACCCGTTGACGGCAGCGCGACTGGCGGCCGAAGAAGGCGTGAAGATTTACCCGATCGGCATTGGCGCCGACCCGGAGCAAACCGGTTCCCTGGGCATTCTCGGCGTAAATCCGAGCCTGGACCTCGACGAGCCGGCGCTCAAGGCGATGGCCGAGGCCACCGGCGGTCAATATTTCCGCGCCCATGACGGCGAGGAACTGCAGCAGATCAAGGAGACCCTCGACACCCTGGAGCCCGTCGAACAACAACCCACCCAAGCGCGACCGGCCCAGGCGTTGTACAGCGGCCCGCTGGCGCTGGCGCTGATCTTGAGCCTGTTGCTGGTGATCCAGGAACGCTGGCCCAACAACGCCTTGCAACGCGGGTTCAACAAGCTGTCGAGCAAAGGGATCTTCCTGCAACAACACCCTGAATGGCGCCAGCGCCTCAAGCGCTTGCGTTTGCGGAGACGTCGATGATCGCCCTGTGGCCGCACTGGTTCCGGCCCTGGTGGCTGTTGCTGCTGCCGCTGCTCGGCTGGTTGCTGTGGCAGTTGTGGCACCGACAAAAGCGCGCCGGCCGCTGGCAGATGATCCTGCCACCGGCCTTCCATGCCGTACTGCTCAGTGGCGGCAACGGCCGCGAGAGCAAATCGCCGTGGGTGCTGCTGGGCATCGCCTGGCTGTTGGCCGTGCTGGCGTTGCTGGGGCCCAGTTGGCAACGGGTTGAACAGCCCAGTCAGAAACCCGCTGACCCGCTGGTGGTACTGCTGGAACTGACCCCGGAAATGCTTGCCACCGACAGCCCGCCCAACCGCCTGGAGCAGGCGCGGCGCAAGCTGTATGACCTGCTGCAAGCACGCACCGATGCGCAAACCGCCATCGTCGTGTATGCCGGCAGCGCCCATACGCTGGTGCCGCTGTCGGACGACCTGGCCACCAGCCGCAATCTGCTGGAGGCCCTGCGCCCCTCGATCATGCCCGAGCCCGGCCATCGCGCCGATCTGGCCGTGGAAAAAGCCCTCGGCCTGCTCAAGCAAGGCGGGCTCGGCCAGGGGCGCCTGCTGCTGATCGGCTCCTCGCTGTCGAAACAGGAGCGCCAGGGCATCCGCCTGCAACTGCAAAGCGCCCAGGCACCGCCCTTGTCGATCCTCGGCATCGGCAGCCGTGAAGGCACACCGGTGACCCAGGAAAGCGGCGAGTTCCTCAAGGACGACCAGGGCGCGATCCTGGTGCCACGCCTCGACAGCCCGACGCTCAAGGCCTTCGCCAGTGAAATGGGTGGCCGCTACCGTGCAGCGCGCCTGGATGACAAGGACCTGCGCCAACTGGGTATGCTCGACAGCGTACAAGCCCTGCGCAACGACGGCCAAGTGCTGCACCTGGACACCTGGGCCGATCAGGGTTACTGGCTGCTGCTGCCGCTGTTACTGCTGGCCGCCTGCGCCGGGCGTCGCGGCTGGCTGTTCTGCCTGCCTTTGCTGCTGCTGGGCGCACCACAACCCAGTTACGCCTTTGGCCTTCAGGACCTGTGGCTGCGCCCCGACCAGCAAGGTCAATACCTGCTCAAGCACAAGCGCCCAGCCGAAGCCGCCGAACACTTTCAAGACCCGCAATGGCAAGGTGTAGCCCTGTACGAAGCCGGCAATTACGCCGAGGCGATCAAACGTTTTGCCCAGGGCAACGACGCCTATTCCCACTACAATCGAGGCAATGCCCTGGCCAAAGCCGGTGAACTCGAAGCCTCTATCGACGCTTACGAGCAAGCCCTGGAAGCCCAGCCCGATCTGCAACCGGCGCTGAAAAACAAGGCCCTGGTTGAAACCCTGATGCAAGAGCAAGCCGAGCCCGAGCCGACCCAGCCTGCAAAAAACGAAGATGACGAAAGCCCCCAACCCGGCCAAACTGCGCAACCGGGGGCCAGCGGGCAAACGGGCCAGAGTGGCGAACAATCGCCCCAGGGCCAGGGCGAAGCCAGCAGCGGTGAAACTCAGGCCGGCGCCACCCCACAGCCAGGCCACAATGAAGTGCCGGGCAGCGAACTGGGCGACGAGCACACTACCACGCCGCCCCTGCGCCCTGTCGACACCCGCCTTGAAGGTGAACGCCGCCAGGCGCTGGAGCAATGGCTGCAAGAAATCCCGGACAATCCCGGTGAGCTGCTGCGGCGCAAATTCTGGTACGAACAGCAACAACATCAGGACACGACTCGATGAGCCGCCGCACCACCCTTTTGCTTCTGCTCGCGTTGTCGGCAGGCCACGCCCAGGCGGCGAACCTGGTTGCCAGCGTTGACCGTAACCGCCTCAACTCCGGGGAAACGGTGGAGCTGACGGTGGAGTCCAGCGATGTAACCCAATTCGGCAAGCCGGACCTGTCGCCCCTGGACGCACAGTTTGAAGTCAGCGGCACCCGCCAGATCAACCAGCTCACCACCCTGGGCGGCGATAACCACGCCACCACCCGCTGGATCATCACCCTGCTGCCCAAGGAAAACGGCAACGTGATCATCCCGCCGTTGCAAGTGGGCGCACTCAAGACCCAGCCGATCACCCTGCAAGTGGTCGAAACAGCCAGCCAGAACACCAGCACCGAGCTGGCCCCAGTATTTATCGAGGCCAACCTCGACCAGACCGCCGTGTACGTCCAGGCCCAAGCGCTGTTGACCGTACGCGTGTACCACTCGGTATCGCTGTATGACGACAGCAGCCTCACGCCCTTGCAGATTCCCGATGCACGTGTCGAACAACTGGGCGAGTCGCGTACCTATGAGAAGGTCATCAACAGCATCCGCCATGGCGTGATCGAGACCCGCTACGCTGTCTACCCGCAGCACAGCGGCACGGTGGTGATTCCGGCGCAAACCTTCAGCGCTACCCTGGTGGAGTCGCGTCCACCCCAGGAAAACACACTGCAGGGCACCAAGCCGGGCAAGATGATCCACGTCAGCTCTGCGGCCCTGCCGTTGACGATCAAACCCAAGCCGGACCTCTACCCCGCCGACGCTCCCTGGCTGCCGGCGCGCAGCCTGACCCTGAGCGAAGGCTGGAACCCTACGCCGGACCACGTGCAGGTCGGCGACTCTCTGACTCGCAGCCTCACCGTGCAGGCCGAGGGCTTATCCAGCGCACAGTTGCCGGCGCTGCCCAGCGCCGACGTCAACGGCCTGCGCCGCTACCCGGACCAACCGGTACTGGGCAACCAGACCAGCGACCGCGGCCTGATCGGCAGCCGTGAAGACCGCGAAGCCCTGGTGCCAACCCGCGCCGGCGAGCTGGAACTGCCGCCGGTGGAAGTGGTGTGGTGGAACACCCACGAAGATCACCTGGAACGCACAAGCCTGCCGGCGCGCACTGTGCAAGTGGCGGTCAATCCCAGCCTGGTGGTGGACGCACCCGCCACGCCGACCATCATCACTGCACCCGACGATGAGCGCCTGTGGCTGTGGCAACTGAGCACACTGATCCTGGCATGCACCACGTTGCTGGGCTTCGGCCTGTGGTGGCGCGCCCGTCGGCAGCCGGCCGTACAGCGCGCCGCGCAAACCGGCCCGAGCCCGCGCACCCTGCTCGACGACCTCAAGCGCGCCACCCAGGCCAACGATCCGCAAGCCACCCGCCAGGCCCTCGATGCCTGGGCGCGTCAACAGCCGGAAACCCTGGCCGACATGGCGGCGCGGTTTGTGCCATTGTCAGATGCCCTGGATGGCTTGAACGGCGCGCTGTACAGCGAAAGCGGCCAGTACTGGCTGGGTGAAGACCTGTGGCGTGCGATCAAGGCCATCCCCGTGGCCGAACGCGAGCAGGACCCGGCGACCGACACCACCAGCTTGCCGCCGTTGTATCCCAAGTAATACCGCAAACTCATGTGGGAGGGGGCTTGCTCCCGATGGCAGAGTTTCAGTTGATACATCTTTAACTGACCCACCGCTATCGGGAGCAAGCCCCCTCCCACAGTTGCCCTGTGTCGCCTGTTCGACATCCATCTGGATGTTAGTGATTACGGCGCGGCACCTTCCATTCACGATGGGGGAATTTGTACAGATAGTTCAGGTTATCCATATCGAACCGGCCATCTTCCTTGCCGGGGCCACCAAAGAAGCTGATGCCGATATCCAGCTTGCGCAGCAGTTCGGGGCGTGACAACAACTCCAGTGCCGTGTGGTGTGCCTCTGGAGAAAATGACCTGTCGCTGGCTATCAGACCGGCCGCTTCTTTCAATTCATTGAAGTTTACGTAGCTGTCTGTCGCCCCGGCGGCGAACTCGCGAAAGTGGTCGCGGACCAGCCCTATCAGTTGCCGGTCGGTCACTCCACCAAAAGGACGCGCGTGAGGGGCGCCGGCTTGGGCCTCAGCGCTTCGCGCTTGCCGATGGCTGGACGAGGGTGAGGTTTTTTCAGGGTTCACCTGCTGAGGCATCACGTGAAAAGGACTAATAGGGGATGCATTTATTGAAACTGTCATGGTGAGTCTCTGATTCCGAAGGTTAATTAAGGCGTCCACGTGAGTGTGTGGTCCTCCCCTGTCCAACCGTTCCCCACGGCTGGCGCCCAACGCGACATGGCCCGCGCAATGGCCTGCCTGCCCCCCCACCCCCGTCAACACCCATAACCCCTGTGGGAGGGGGCTTGCTCCCGATAACGGTGGATCAGCCAATTAATCCATATCTGATTCACCGTCATCGGGGCAAGTCCTCTGCTATATCGGGTCTGGGCCACTTGCAGGCACTGTGTGCGTGTTTACAGGTAAACTCCCCTCCTTTTCATCTTCTCCACGGAGTTCGCCTTGCGTCTGTTTCACACCTCCGACTGGCACCTGGGCCAAAACCTCCACGGCCAGGAACGCGACTTCGAACATGCCTGTTTCCTTGAGTGGCTGCTGGGCCAACTGAAGGCCCAGCGCCCGGATGCGCTGTTGATCGCTGGCGATATCTTCGACACGGTCAACCCGCCGCTCAAGGCCCAGGAACGCCTGTATGACTTCATCATCAGCGCCCATGAGCAAAACCCGACGCTGACGATTGTGATGATCGCCGGCAACCATGACTCCGGCTCGCGTATCGAGCTGCCCGCGCCGTTGATGCGCCGCCTGCGCACTCATGCCCTGGGCCGGGTGTTGTGGCTCGACGATGGCCAGTTGGACGCCGAACGCCTGCTGATCCCCTTGCCGGATGCCAAAGGCAAGATTGCCGCCTGGTGCCTGGCGCTGCCATTCCTGCGCCCGGCGGAAGTTACCGGTGCGCATCTGGGAGACGACTACTTGCGGGGTATCGGCCAGGTGCATGAATGGCTGATCGCCGCCGCCAATGCCAAACGCAAAAAAGGCCAGGCACTGATAGCCATCAGTCATGCGCACATGGCCGGGGGGTCGGTATCGGAAGACTCCGAGCGCAGCCTGATCATCGGCAATGCCGAGGCACTGCCGGCCAGCCTGTTCGACAAAACCGTCGGCTATGTTGCCCTCGGCCACTTGCACAAGCCGCAACAGGTCAATGGCGAAGAGCGCATTCGCTACAGCGGCTCGCCGATTCCGCTGTCGTTTTCCGAGATTGGCTACAAGCATCAGGTGCTCGACGTGACGTTCCAGGGTGAACGGCTGGTGGGCGTCGAACCGCTGCTGATCCCCCGTTCAGTCAACCTGCAACGTCTGGAAGCCGCACCGCTGGCGGACATCCTCAAGCAGCTGCGCGACCTGCCGGACATCGACCTGCTGGCCGAAACCCAACGTCACCCTTGGCTGGAAGTGCGGGTACGCCTCGACGAACCACAGCCAGACCTGCGCCAGCAGATCGAAACCGCCCTGCAAGGCAAGGCCGTACGCCTGGTGCGCATCGCCGCCGAATACGCCGGCCAGCGCGGCAACAGCGAAAGCGACGATGAGCGCTTGATCGAACTCGACCAGCTCACGCCCCAGGAATTGTTCAGCCGTGCCTGGCAGGACAGCTATGGCAGCGAAGTGGATGAACAAACCCTGAAGGATTTCGCCGTGCTGCTCCAGGAAGTGCAACAGGAGGGCGAACAGCCATGAAGATCCTCGCTATCCGCCTGAAAAACCTCGCCTCCCTGGCCGGCCCGTTCGAGATCGACTTCACCGCCGAGCCCCTGGCCAGTGCGGGCCTGTTCGCTATCACCGGGCCGACCGGCGCGGGTAAAAGCACGCTGCTTGACGCATTGTGCCTGGCGTTGTTCGGCGCGGTGCCGCGCCTGGGCGATACCGGCCAGGCCAAGATGCCGGACGCCGACACCGATATCTCCATCGGCGATCCGCGCACGCTGATTCGGCGCGGCACCGGCGGCGGTTATGCCGAAGTGGATTTCGTCGGCGTCAGTGGCCGTCGCTACCGTGCGCGCTGGGAAGCCAACCGCGCCCGCGACAAGGCCAGCGGCAAGTTGCAGAACAGCCGGCAAAGCTTGATCGACCTGGACAGCGAGCAACTGCTGGCCAGCCAGAAAACCGAATACAAGACTCAGCTTGAGCTGGCCCTGGGCCTGAACTTCGAGCAGTTCACCCGTGCGGTGTTGCTGGCGCAAAGCGAGTTCAGCGCCTTCCTCAAGGCCAATGACAATGAGCGCAGCGAACTGCTGGAAAAGCTCACCGACACCGCGCTGTACACCCAACTGGGTCGACGTGCGTTCGACAAGGCCAAGGAGGCCAGGGATGCTCACAAACAGCTACAAGACCAGGCCACCGGCGTAGTACCCCTGGCACCTGAAGCTCGCGCCGAACTCGATCAACAGTTGGCCGAGGCCCAGCAACAACTCAAGACTCAGCAGGCCCAGCTCAAGCAGTTGGAGTTGCAGCACACCTGGCTCAAAGAGTTGCGTGAGTGGCAAGAGCGCCAGCTCAGCGCCGTCGAACAATTGCAGCAGGCCCAGCAGCAGTGGGATAGCCAAGGCCCGCAACGCCAGGACCTCAATCGCCTGGAGCAATTGGCACCGCAACGTCATCACTTCCTGCGCCAGGCTGAACTCGGCACCCTGCTGACGCCACTCGCGGCACAGATTCAGCAACAGCTGGAGCAGCAAGTCGCCCTGCATACCCGCCAGGACCAGGCGCAACAACAGCAAGTGGCCGCCCAAGCGGCGCTGGCCGACGCCCTGAAAAACCAGGCCGAGGCGGCTCCCCTGCTGCGCCAGGCCGTTGAAGAACAGAACACCCTCGCCCACTTGACCCGGGAACTGGCCAAGCGCAGCGAAGAAAAACAACAACAGCAAAGCGCCTGCAACGAAGGCCACGCCCTGCTCAAGGGTTTGCAAGACACGCAAACCCAAGTCGCCGAGCGCCTGCACCGCCTGGCTGCCGAGCTTGAGCACAGCACCGCCCTTGCCCCGCTGAGCGAAGCCTGGAACGCCTACCGCGACCGTCTGCAACAGCTGATGGTGATCGGCAATCGCCTCAACAAGGGCGAGGCCGAACTGCCGCAACTCGAACAGCGTGCCAGCGCCGCCGCCGATCAGTTCACCCAACAGCGCGAAGCCCTCGACCTGCTCTATCAGGAAGCCGGTGCCGAACCCCACGCGGTGGCCGAGCAAATTCAGTTGCTGGCCAGCCTGCTGCAGGATAATCGCAAGCAACAGCGTGCTTTCGAAGACCTGGCCCGCTTGTGGGACAGCCAGCAGCAACTGGATCAACAGACAGCCGCGCTGACACAACAACTCGCCGATGCCGCGCAACGCCGCGAGCGACTGAACCAGAGCGGTTTGCAAACCAAGGCCGAACTCAGCGTGGCCGAGCAAACCCTGACGGTGACCAAGCAACTGCTGGAACGTCAGCGCCTGGCCCGCAGTGCCAGCGTCGAAGAGTTGCGCGCGCAATTGCAGGATGACCAGCCCTGCCCGGTGTGCGGCAGCCACGAGCATCCGTATCACCAGCCCGAAGCCCTGTTGCAGAGCCTGGGTCGCCATGACGAGAACGAAGAAGCCACGGCGCAAAAGGCGGTCGACGACCTCAAGGAAAAACTCAACGAACTGCGCGGTGAAGTCGGTGGACTGATCGCCGAACAAAAGGAGTTCCTGCGCCAACAGGAACAGCTGGCGATACAACAGCAAGGCCTGGCACAGAGCCTGGAGGCCCATTCACTGTCCGCCTCGTTGTTCAATCAGGACGCGGCCAAACGCAGCGGCTGGCTGGCTCAGCAACTGGCCCAACTGACCCAGAGCCTCACTCAGGACGAACAACGCCAGGACGCCCTGCTCAACCTGCAACAAAACGCCGGGCGCCTTCAGCAGCAGTTGCAAGCCGCTCAGGAGGCCAGCCAGCAAACCCGGCAGTTGCTGGTGGACCAGCAACGGGAATTGGCCAAGGACCGCGAACGCCTCGACGCAGAACTCGCCACCTTCGCCACCCTGTTGCCCACCCAAACCCTGGAGGGTTTGCGCAGTGCGCCTGCGGCGACCTTCATGCAGCTCGACCAGCAGGTCAGTCAACGTCTTGAGCAGTTGGGCCATCAGCGCGATGAACTGGCCGAGCAGCAGGAGCGCCAGCAGGCCATCGAGAAACAGCAGACCCACCAGCAACATCGCCAGCAGCAACTCGACGCGCTCACACTGCAAGTCACCGAAGTGGCCTCACAGCAACAAGCTGTTCAAGAAAAACTCAGCGCCTTGCTGGGCGACCACGCCAGCGCCGAACACTGGCAGCAGCAACTGGAGCAGGCCGTCGCGCAGTCACGCCAAAGCGAGACCGACGCCAACCACGAGCTGCACACCGTGCACACGGCCCTGGTCCAACTGGCTGCGGACATTAAGGCCCAGCAGGACCGCCAGCACGCGCTGCAAGCGGAACAACAAGCGCTTGAAACACGCATCAATGAATGGCGCACGCTGCACCCCGATCTGGATAACCAGGGCCTGTCACGTTTATTAGCCTTCGATGAGGCTCAGATCGCGCAGCTACGCCAGGACCTGAACAGCAGCGAAAAAACTGTCGAGCAAGCCAAGGTGCTGCTGCAAGAGCGCGAACAGCGCTTGGCCGAACACCAGGCCTTGCACAACGGCAATCTCGACGCCGATCAACTGGACCACACCCTGGCGGCGCTCAATCAGCGGCTGGCCGAAGGCGAGAAGCATTGCGCCGAACTGCGCGCCCGCCAAGCCGAAGATCAACGCCGCCAGGACGCCAACCAGGCCCTGGCCGAACAGATCACCAAGGCCTATGAAGAATGGCAGCGCTGGGCGCGCCTGAATGCGTTGATCGGTTCGGCCACCGGCGACACCTTCCGCAAGATCGCCCAGGCCTACAACCTCGATTTGCTGGTGCATCATGCCAACGTGCAGTTGCGCCAACTGGTGCGCCGCTACCGGCTTAAACGCGGCGGCAGTATGCTCGGGCTGTTGGTGATGGACACGGAGATGGGTGACGAATTGCGCTCGGTGCATTCACTGTCCGGTGGCGAAACCTTCCTGGTGTCGTTGGCGCTGGCCTTGGGCCTGGCGTCCATGGCCTCAAGCACCTTGAAGATCGAGTCGCTGTTTATCGATGAGGGTTTCGGCAGCCTTGACCCCGAGTCCCTGCAATTGGCCATGGACGCTTTGGATGGTTTGCAGGCTCAGGGCCGCAAGGTGGCGGTGATCTCTCACGTTCAGGAAATGCACGAGCGTATCCCGGTGCAAATCCAGGTCAAGCGCCAGGGCAATGGCCTGAGCACCCTGGAGGTCAAGTGAGCCAGGCGCTGCTGTATTCGTTCCGGCGCTGCCCTTATGCAATGCGGGCGCGATTGGCGCTGCGCTATTCAGGCGTGCCGGTGGACATTATCGAAGTGAGCCTGAAAGCCAAACCGACCGAGATGCTGGCGCTGTCGCCCAAGGGCACGGTGCCGGTGTTGAGCGTCGAAGGCCGAGTGATCGAAGAAAGCCTGGAGATCATGCAGTGGGCGCTGGCACAGCACGATCCCGAGGATTGGTTATTGCAGGGTGAGCCTGCGGTATTGGCGCTGATTAGCGAGAACGATCAGGTGTTCAAACATCACTTGAATCGATACAAGTACGCCGAACGCTACCCGGAGCAACCGATGGAACATTATCGGGCCGAGGGCGAGGTATTTTTGCGCAAGCTGGAGGGTTTGCTGACAGAGCGGGAGTATTTGCTTGCCGATCACCTGAGCCTGGCAGATGCGGCGCTGGTGCCCTTTGTAAGGCAGTTTGCCCATGTGGATCGCGAGTGGTTTGCGGGGACGCCGTACTACCGGTTGCAGGCGTGGCTTCAGAAATTTCTGGAGTCACCGCTGTTTATTGCGGTGATGGCAAAATCTTAAGTCCAGACTCAATACAATGTGGGAGGGAGCAAGCCCCTCCCACATCAGGCCTCTATTGTCTGAAGCTCAGTGCTGAGTCTTGTGATCCAGCGCTGCATAGAAATTGGCACTCTGTTGCAGGTATTTCTGGGTGTAGGCCGTGACACTGGATTTCTTGTCAGTGACTTCCACACTGGCGCTGGCAGGCAATGCCACGGTGGCGGAAACAGCGGAAGCGGCGATGATGGAGAAGAGATTCAAGTTCATGGCGGTAACCCTTGTGTTCGTTTGGTTGAGTGGCCGGTGGAGGCCTTGGAACCAAACTTACGCCCGAGGGTTGGACCTTAGAAATGCTTTGAAACAGTAGCCGCTATCAACCGAATTAATACAAAGGCTCAGGCCCCGCACTGCGGGGCCTGTGGCTTATTCACGCACCAGGAACTTGAGGTCGCTGGGGGCATCGATCGGCAATTGCTGCACGGTTTTACCCAACAAACCGGTCTTGGGGTCGCGTTCAACCACCACGATTTCATTGCTTTTCTGGTTGGCGATCAGCAGGAACTTGCCGCTCGGGTCGAGGCTGAACTCACGAGGGTGATCACCTTCGACAGAGCGACGCTGGATCTCCTTGAGGTGCGCGGTGGCCGGGTCGATGCTGAACACCAGCAACTGATTGGCCGTACCGCGGTTGCTCACGTAGAGGAACTTGCCGTCGCTTGACGCATGCAGCGCCGCGCCGGCTTTGTCGGACACCGGTTGGCCAGCGGCATAGTCCAGCAGTTGGGTTTGCGTCAGCTTGCCGTCGCTGTAATCGAACACCGCGACCTGAGCGCTCATTTCGGTGGTCAGCCAGGCGTGTTTGCCGTCGGCGCTGAACAGCAAATGACGTGGGCCGCTGCCGGGTGGCAGTTGCACCGAGGCCGGGTTGGCCGGCGTCAGCGGCAATTCGTGATTGGCCTTGGGATCGTACTGGTAGACAAACACTTTGTCCGCGCCCAGGTCCTGCACATATACGTACTTGCCATCCGGTGACGACACCACGGAATGCACGTGATTGGACGCCTGGCGCTCAGGATTTACCCGGCTGGCCGGATGCCCGCTCAACTGCACCGGGGCCGACAGCTTGCCCTCGGCGCCTATCGGCAGCACCGCCAGGCTGCCGCCCGGGTCTTCGAGTACCGAATAGTTGGCAACAAACAGGTGACGCCCATCGGCGGCGACGCTGGAATGGGTCGGCTCGTTGCCCAGGCTCTGCACCTGGTTGATCAGGGTGAGCTGATGATTTTGCGGGTCGATGCTGTAACTGCTGACACGACCCACCGGGTCTTTCTGGCCTGGACCGTTCTCGTTGACCACAAACAGGTACTTCTGGTCCTTGGAAACCGTCAACCACGACGGGTTGGCCGTCTTGGCAGCCAGCACCGGCTTGCCGCTGAACTGCCCGGTGCGGCTGTCGAATTGCAGGCGGTAGATACCTTCGCTGGTGCCGGCGGTATAGCTGCCCACCAGCAGCTCATAGGTGTCAGCCGGTGCAGCCTGCACCGACATGGCACCGACACTGCCCGCCATCAGCAAGGGCCAGAATTTACGCATCATCATCGGCTACATCCTCATCGTTATTGTTGCC
Source organism: Pseudomonas sp. W15Feb34 (assembly GCF_023127765.1). Classification (NCBI taxonomy): domain Bacteria; kingdom Pseudomonadati; phylum Pseudomonadota; class Gammaproteobacteria; order Pseudomonadales; family Pseudomonadaceae; genus Pseudomonas; species Pseudomonas sp. W15Feb34. The sequence goes on along the minus strand of NZ_SPKN01000012.1, from coordinate 55,991 downwards.
GGTGAAGGCGCTCATGCAGATCAAGCGGTGCTCGCCCGATTCACCGGTAAGGGTCCAGCTTTGCAGGGTGCCGTCGAACGTGGCCGCCTGCACCTGGGCCAGGCTGAACGCCCAGCGTTTTTCTGCACGGCCGTCCATGGCGGTGATCAGCAACTTCTCGTTATCGAGTTCGAAGTCAAAGGCGTGCAAGCCATCGATTTCAAGCATGTCGCTGGTTTCAAGGGTGTCCGGCAGGGTGGCAGATTCGGCAGTCATCACATCAGTCGTTCAGAGGAAAGACCTCATGATAGGCCAAATTGTTGCATCGGCCTAAACGCTGCGTTCAACCATCGGGGGCGTTCACATGCCGCCATAATTACTCCCCCCTACGTCGGACTGCGCATTATCAGCTTTTGCCGCTGATACAGCGTTGCCGGAAACAGCTGATTACTCATTGTTCATTTGACGGTTAAGCACCGGTCGTTAATTTTCGCTCGCCTGTTCGCTTTAGGCGTTCAGGGTCAAATCGCTACGCCGAGCAAGATCTCAACGACAAGGAAGCTACACGATGATCCATGGAAACCACCCTCCAAGACTTTCCGACTACACCTTGAGCCCCGTACCGCTCCCCCCCGTTACCCACAAGTCGGGGAAAGTGCTTGAAATACCCCCTGGCAGCCACTCCGAGGCGTCGCTCCAAACGGACCACGATCAATCACTGCGCAGATCCCGGCGCGATACCAGCGTCCATTACGAAACATCGCCTCGGTCGTCATCGCTCAGATCCGGCTTGAACTTTGTGCCGCTAAGCCCAACGCCGGCCGCTACGGTCTCAACGCCGCAGCCCGCTGCCGACATCACAGCCAATACGGTTGCACACCAGTTCGCTGGCCGGCCCACGTTGCGCTCAGTGGTGTCGAACCTGCTCAGCGACGCCATCAAAAACCTGTATCCCACCCTGGCGTTTGACCCTCGATACACAGCGTTGGCCGAACCCATTTCCAACAATCCCCCCCAGTACTGCTTGACCCCTTTGCTGGACGTAGCACTCAAGCACCTGACCCGCGACGGCGAGCTGGACTTTACCGATAAACACTCACTGGCCTGCACGCTGATTGATCAAGCCACGGGCCATATGCTCAAACCGGGGCCCTTGGCGGGAGCGCTGGTGCCGGGCATTGATATGCAAGCCATCGAATTGATCATCCGCAGCCTGCGAACCACTCTCAAAAGCGGTTTCGAACAAGCGCTGGTTCGCCACTTCAACGGCAACGCCTATAACACCCAGGACATCCCCAACCTTGAGACAAACCGTTGGCTATGGCTGAGCGACACACTCAGGGACACCTTGCGAACCGCCGCATTGAAACAACCCGGGCTCACCGACACGCAACGCGAGACTCTCGATCAGCTCGCCACCTACCCGGATCAAGTGCACCGCCAAGCCGCAAAAGGCAACGCAGCGGCCAAGGTATTTATCCTCGACACCACCGTAAGCCATGGCGCCAGCAATTCAGCTCAACTGAGCCCGGATCTGTTGATCACACGAGAAGTCGACGGCCGTACGCAAGTGCTGCATACCACCCCCGCTGGAGTCGTCACACCGTATGACTCGTTGCAAGCATTCGGCGAAGCCTGGGGGAGAAACCTGGAGAAAGTGTTTGTTTTCGACAGCCTGAATTGGAAGCGCCAGGAAATCGATACAAACATTTTTGATACACAAGCGGCGCTCATCCTCAATGCCATGGTGGAAAACGTCGCATCCATTGAGCTCCCAACGTCGGGCACGCCTGATCAACTGGAGCAGGCCTTCTTCCGTGCAAGCGACCCGAGCCCCTGGTTCACCGGAGCCTATGCTGCAAATGCGGCCGAGCTTGGGCGGCTGCGCGATAATTTGCCAGGCTGGCTCAAAAACGCCAGCGAAGCAGATCGTGACACTTACCGGCGTCACTCGTTGGCACTGGCCAGCAGCGTACAACGTAACAACGGCCGGACGTTTCTCGACGGCATTCCCGATATCCGCACCTACGCCCAGCAGCAACTGGACGAGCAATTGTCCGGTAAGGGCTACACGGCAAAGGATGTGGAGGTGGTGTTCAAGGTCGCCGTGGGTAATCTGGGCAGCGGCTACATCGAGCGGGTGAAGATGAGCCTGGTGGATATGGCTCTGAACAATCTCGCCGGCTTGCCCAAGGGCGAGATGGAAGTCCATCTGCGTGGGCAACCGGTCAGCGATCCGCAAATGCCGCAGATGCTCAAGAACCTGATCAGCAGCGTGGATATCGGTCGCCACTACCCACAACTGCTCAATCGCGAACTGCTCAGCGAGACCCAGCAATCCCGGGACCGGGCAGCGCGTTTTGTCGAGCAGGTACCGATCCAGCTCGCCATGCAGGCGCTGGAGCTCAAGCTCAAGGGCGAAGCCAGCATGAGCGCCCAGGGTTACCGCTTTATTGAAGCACTCACCCAGCCCGGTGCGGGCAGCAAACAGGTGGACGGACAGGAGATTACCGTGCGCCCCCTGGCATTTGTGCGCAAACCAGGGGCAACGCCAGACGTTGTCGACAACATGTTCATCATCGAACCAGTGGCCGGCACCAGCGGCCCACATATTCTCTATCGTGCGCAACTGAAGCCCGCGTTGCTGGAGTTTGCAAGCCGCGACGCGCTGCTGGAAGCCATCCGCCAGCCGGGTGCGTTGCAAGACAGCGTGCTGGCCTGGTTGAAGGATGACAAGGTCAGAGCGGTGTATGGCAATGGCGGTTTTCGCACCCCCAATATTGCACGCTTCACCGTATTCAATGAGTTCGACCCACCCACCACGCCCAAGCCCACCACCCTCGCCGTCGACGGCTATGCTGAGGCCACCACGCTACGCCAGGACCAGCTCAACGGTGGTCTGTTCACGCATTGGTTCCGATCCAACGCCAACAGCCTCGTCACCCTGGCGGAAGGCCAATCCACCTCCGACGCTGAAAGCCGCTGGGCCTCGCACAAGGAACTCGGTTGGCTGCTGTTCAACACGTTGCTGCCGGTATTGCGCGGGCCGGGGGCTATGGCGGGCTGGTTACTGCAATTGGCCAACAGCGAAGAAGACATCAAGCGGCTCTCCACATCAAACGACCCGGACCCGACGTCGGCAGTGGTCGACCTGCTGATCAACCTGGGCATGACACTGGGCCACGCCTCCAGCGCGGAACCCGGCAAACCGGCGCACACGTTTGAACGCTTTGAGCCAGACTCTAATCCCGACCGTCCCGGGCCTGGGCGCCGTGACACTCAAGAGCCCGTTGTTCACCAAGCTGTCATCCGCCAGGACCCGCTCCCCCCTGTCACCACCAGTTTCGGTGGCGACGGTGCGGCCATCGATATCCGCCTATCCAGCCCACGCGGACTAACCCCAAGCCTGCTCGCACACATAGAGTCATTCAAAGTTCCTGCGCCTCAGCACCCTGGTTCCCCCATCGCTGAAGGCAGCAAAAAAGGTCTGTATCAAGTCGGTGACAAGGTATACGCCAACATAGATAACCAATGGTTTCGCACAGCGACTGATTTGGACGGTACCTTCATCATCGATGAACAAAACAAGTCACGTGTAGCCCCCTCAATAAAGAACGATGCGCAAGGCAAGTGGCGCTTTGATGTGGCGCCCAAACTCAAGGGCGGCATGGAGAACGCTGACAGGGCGACGACCAGTTTCAATAAAGCGTTTCAAGCGAAACAGCAAGCAAATGCTGCTTTTCAGCGCCTCTATGCGAAAGTTGGAAAAATTGCAGAAAGCCATACAGCGCTAGTGACCAAAATCGAAGTTGACATCGAGCAGTACAAAAAAGCTCGATTGAAACTCAAGACGCTTCGCAGCCTGGCCGTCACACAACCCGAGCGATTCAATGAGCCTTATCGACAACAGTTGCAGCAGACCGCAGTATTGATGGGCAACCTGAATCAACAACTTCGGGCACTGAAGACGTTGACACAAACACTCGTGGACACCAGCAAAAGTGCCGTTGACGCCATCGCTCCCAAGAAAATTGGTGGCATTGACGACATCACCGAATTCCAGAAAGCGCGCTCCCTGGAGTACCAGTACACCCTGCAAGCCATATCTAAAGTCATTAACCTGTACGAGAGCCTGATGAGTGACACGCGCATCCACGGAGTAAGTGGTGCCTCGATAGGTGATCTGGACCAGACGGCGATGACCGGTTCCCTGGAGGCTTACGGCGAACTGACTGAAGCGGTAAAAAAGATTTATCTCGAAAATGAACAACTACTGGAGTCGACGCAGGTATTCAATTCCGTATTGGAACGTTGGAAAAGCGATTCGCCCTTTGGCAAAAACAAAGCAGAAGAATTCCTCAATCACATGACCGGCAGGCCACTTGCCCAACATATGCTAATAAATAAGTTGAACCGCCTGGCCTATCTCAAGCGACTGACCACGACATGGGCTGGGCTGTCAGAGGGCTCTAAGCATTTACAGATGAGCAGGCTGTTGCATGAAAACCTGAAAACCGAAATTGTCGCTTTCACGGAATTACGTAACTACAGTGGCTATACACTGAACGAACAAAGTGCCACCTTGAGTAGCGTGATTACCAAGTTCAAGCAGGTAATGAACGATAGTCTCCTGATGCAAGAGGAACACCCAGAGTTTTTTCGTGCCGAGTATCAGCAACGTTTCATCGAGGTGCTCAAAGAGCTCATCGCGCAAACGGAAGCCGAGTTGACCGACGTTGTCAAAGAACAGCAGGTTCTTATTCCTGCAGCGCCCGAGCGCAGCGCCCGACGGACCAAACCGCAGAATCAACGCGTGTTCAAAACCGAACATCAGGAGACGCTGATCGGCACCCTACGGGCACCGCAGGCAGGTCAAACCGTCAACATCATTGATGTGGTCGACCCCACTAGCGGCCAACCGATCGCTAGCTACAGCGAACATCCCGGTGAGCGCGGCTGGGTGAAGATAGTGCGGGGGCAGCCCGTACAACCGCCTCACGCATTCCCGCCCAAATCCCTGGCAAGCTACCGCAGCGAGGCTCAGCGGTTGATTGACGGCTTACCAGCCATAGAACAGACGATTCTTTTCCAGAAAAAGAAGCTTGAAGATCCCTCCAGGCGAAACACCGTCAGCCCCCGTGATTGGAACGATATGCTGGAAACCCAGGCCGACCAGCTCAAGAAGATCGCGCAACAAGCAGAAGCCAGCCAGGGCGCCAAGACGGAAACCGCCGAATGGATTGCACGCTGGCGTGCAGCTGCCGATGAAATGCTTCAAAAGGCACGCCGACACACCGCCGATGGCTATCTGGTACAAACGCCTACCGCAGAAAATGTCGACTATTTATGGCGCCATGGTTTTGTCGACATCAACCTGGTCCGACGAGACATCCCTACAAAAAGTGGCGATGTATTCACTGAGTACGCCGTACGTAAAAAAGGCAAGGTCGACGTATTGTGGTATGCCCACTTCCACTATCCAAAAATGGGCACTCCAAGGGCCGATCACACAGCGGCGCACCTGAAAATTCCGTCCCAGCGCACCAAGACCCAAAAGGACTTGATCGCCGAGGCGGGAAGCAACGGTATCGTGGAGCAAATCATCAAATCCAGAATTACGCCGCCTTTGGATGAAAAACTGTTTCTACAATTGTGAGTCCGATCGACTGATGCACGAAAAAAAACCGCACTACGTGCGTTTTTTTTTCAGGGCTCAGTGGGCAAACAATGAATTGCCCTTCTGCCCCGCAAGCTTCTCGGGCTTGATCAGAAACCTTGCCAGTGCCGGCAACAGCCACAGCGCACCAAACATGTTCCACAGCAGCATGAAGGTCAGCATCAAGCCCATGTCGGCCTGGAACTTGATGGCCGAAAAGATCCAGGTACACACACCAATGGCCAGGCACAGGCCGGTGAACAGCACGGCTTTACCGGTGGACTTCAATGTCTGGTAGTACGCCTCTTGCAGCGGCAAACCTGCACGCAGGAAACTTTCCAGACGGCTGTAGATGTAGATACCGTAGTCCACGCCAATCCCCACGCCCAGGGCCACCACCGGCAAGGTCGCGACCTTGACGCCAATACCCATGAACGCCATCAGCGCGTTACCCAGCACCGAGGTCAGCACCAGCGGCAGCACAATGCACAAAGTCGCCGCCCAGGACCGGAAGGTGATCATGCACATGGTCGCCACACACAAGTACACCAGGATCAGGATGATCAGTTCCGACTCCTTGATCACCTCGTTGGTGGCCGCTTCGATCCCTGCGTTACCAGCAGCGAGGATGAACTCCAGGCCGTCCTTGTTGTTTTCCTTGGCGAATTCCTGCACAGCGTGCACCGCACGGTCGAGGGTTTCGGCCTTGTGATCGTTGAGGAACACCAGCACCGGCGCCAGGGAACAGTTGTTGTTGTACAGGCCATCGGCACGGGCGATGGAGTTGTTCAGCACATCGGGGTTGCGCGACAGGGTTTCCCATTTCAGGTTGCCCTCGTTCATGCCTTTGATCATTTGTTTGGATACGGTCACCAACGAGATCGCCGACTGCACCCCCTCGGTGTTCTGCATCTTCCACATCAACTGGTCGATGGGCGCCATGGCTTCATAGCGCGAGCAGCCTTCGGCACGGGTCTTGACCATCACTACCAGCACGTCGGAGCTGGTGGAGTAGTTGCTGATGATGAAGTTGTTATCTTTGTTGTAGCGCGAGTCCGGGCGCAGTTCCGGTGCGCCTTGGTCGAGGTCGCCGATCTTCAGGTTCTGGCTGTACCACAGGCCGCCGCCAAAGGCGACCAAGGCCAGGAAAATCGAGACCGGCGCGACTTTCGGGCTGGCGAATCCGGACAGCAGGCGCCAGAACGCATGTTCACGGTTCGCATCTTTCTTGCTTTTGGCGATGGCGCGTTTGCTGATGCCAACGTAGGAAATCGCCACCGGCAGCAGGATCAGGTTGGTGAACACGATCACCGCCACGCCGATCGATGCGCCGATGGCCAGTTCACGGATCACGCCGATATCAATGATCAGCAGGGTAATAAAGCCAACCGCATCCGCGAGAATCGCGATCATCCCCGGCAGGAACAGTTGCCGGAACGTGCGGCGCGCAGCCGTCAGGGCGTTGTCGGCCTCACCGGATTGCAGGGCGATGCCATTGATCTTCTGTACGCCGTGGGAAATACCGATGGCGAAGATCAGGAACGGTACCAGCATCGAGTAGGGATCCAGCCCGAAACCGGCGGCATGCATCAGGCCCAACTGCCATACCACCGCCACCAATGTGGTGCTCAACACCGCGATGGTGCTGCGCAGGCAGTTGGTGAACCACAGCAACAGGATCAGGGTGATGCCAAAGGCCACGCCAAAGAACAGCACCACCATGATCAGGCCGTCGATCAGGTCTCCGACTTTCTTGGCAAAGCCGACAATGTGGATTTTTACATTAGGGTTTTGCGCCTCGAACTTGTTGCGGATCTTGTCCTCAAGCTCGTGGGAAAACTTCTGGTAGTCCAGGGCCAGTAGCTTGCCCTGGTCCTGCGGGTCCGGGTAGGACTCCAGCAACGGGATATCGACAATGCTCGACTTGAAATCGTTAGCCACCAAACGCCCGACCTGGCCGGACTTGAGCACGTTGTTGCGCAGTTGGTCGAGGCTTTGCGGCGAGCCGTTGTAGCTCTGCGGGATCACTTCACCGCCGGCAAAGCCTTCTTCGGTCACTTCGGTCCAGCGCACGCTGGGGCTCCACAGCGACTTGAGGCCCGAACGATCGACGCCGGAGATGTAGAACACCTCGTCATTGATCTGACGCAGAGTCTCCATATAGTCCTTGGTGAAGATATCCCCATCCTTGGCCTCCACCGAAATGCGCACGGTGTTGCCCAGGTTGGCCAGGTCACTGCGGTGCTCCATCATCTTTTCGATGAAGGGGTGCTTGAGGGGGATCATCTTTTCAAAGCTGGTAGACGGGCGAATCAACGTCGCCTGCCAGAACAGGAAAATACTCACCAGCAGGCAGATGACGATCACCGCCGGGCGATTGTTAAAAATCAGGCGCTCAAGAAAGGTCGCTTTATCGTTGTGATGACTGCTCATGCGTTCCCCGCCCTTCTTATTGTTTTACGAGTTCGGCGCCGGCTGGCGTGGCGACACGAACGCCACCCTGCCCCACCAGAATCAAGTTGCCATTGCCTGCGGCTGTGACTGCCGAGAGTGAAATCCGGTCCGGGCGATTGAACACGCTGAACGTCTGGCCGTCGTCATGGCTGACCACCACGCTGCCACCGTTGCCGACGACGACGATGGCGCCATCATCAAGCAAGGTGGCGCCAGACAGGCCGAACTCAAGCGCACCGCGTGTGGCATTGAGTTCGACCTGTTCCCAGGTGCTGCCGAAATCCGTGGAGCGGTAGAGATTGCCGCGCAAGCCATAAGCCAGCAGGGTCTGCGGCTGCGCCGTACTGATCACGCCAAACAACGAGCCCTCGTAGGGGCCTTCGAGTTTCTCCCAGGTTTGGCCATCGTCGCTGGAGCGGAACATGCTGCCCTGTTCGCCGACGATAAACAGGCCGGCGTCCTTGATCCGGGCGATGGCGTTGAGGTGAAACTGGTCTTCGTTATCGAGGCGGTCACTGACGTCGGCCCAGGTGGTGCCGCCGTCGGTGGTTTCAATCAACGCACCGTAGGCGCCGACGGCCAGTCCGTGCTTGGCATCGTTGAACCACACATCGAGCAACGGCGCTTCGCGCTTGAGGTCTTCATATTGCTGGGTCCACGTGGCGCCGCCATCGGAACTGGCAAGAATTTGCGCATCATGGCCGACGGCCCAGCCCTGTTTGTCATCGACGAAAAACACCGCCGTGAGCAGTTGCCGGGTGGGGACTTTGGCTTGGGTCCAGGTGTTGCCCTGGTCATCGGAATACAGGATATGCCCACGATCACCGACCGCCACCAGGCGCTTGCCGGCGTGAACCACATCGATCATCAAGCCTTTGGCGGCCTTGGGGGATTGAATCGCAAATACCGCGGCGGCGGAGGTATCGCTGGCGGCCAGCACGGGCGTAGACAACACCGCACCGGCAAGCAGCGAGAGCGCTGTGGCCAGCAACGCAACCCTGCGTGCGGCGCGTGGGCGGCAAACAACCCAACCCATGACAGGCTCACTCATAGACCTTTCTCCCATTTATTATTGTTAGGTCGGCTTATCTTCCAGGACGTTGAAACCTGCAATCTAGAGCGCCTGGAGTCAGCACGGGCCATCCTATCGGGCTTTGGAATCGTCTGACAATCGGCGCTACGTTATCTTTTGTTAACTGGCGGCGTTTGGCTACGGCTGAATAGGTTCATATCAACTGAAGTGATGAGTGAATTTTTATTCCAACTATTGATATTTGCGAATTTTTATTCCATTAATGCCATCCCTGAAAACAATAATCAAAGGACCACGGCTATGCGTGAACTCGGAATCGGCTTGATCGGCACAGGCTTCATGGGCCGTGCCCACGCGTTAGCGTTCAATAACGCGCGCACAGTGTTCGAGTTGCCGGTACAGCTAAAGCTTGCTGCCCTGGCCGATGCCGACACCGAGCGAGCCCAACGCTGCGCCACGGCCTGGGGGTTTGACCAGGCTCATGGCGATTGGCAGGCGCTGATCGAGGACCCCAAGGTCGATGTCGTGGCCATCACCACCCCCAACCACCTGCACTACCCCATGGCCATGGCCGCGATTGCGGCGGGCAAAGCGGTGTATTGCGAGAAACCCCTGGCCATCAGCCTGGAGCAAGCCGATGCCATGCGCCGTGCAGCCAGCAACGCCGGGGTGGTGACGCGAGTGGGCTACAACTACCAGCACAACCCGATGATCGTGTTGGCGCGCCAGATGCTAGCCCGGGGTGAGCTGGGCCAGATCATCAGCTTCCAGGGTGAGTTCAGCGAAGACTTCATGGCCGATCCGGTCTCGCCGTGGTCGTGGCGTTGCGAAGTGGGACACGCCGGTGGTGCTCTGGCTGACCTGGGCAGCCATTTGCTGTCGATGGCGCGTTACCTGGTGGGCGATGTGATCAGTGTGTGTGCCGATACCCAGACCGTGCATGCTCAGCGCCCCACTACCCAAGGCAGCACTGATTTGAAATCCATCGCCGTGGATGACCATGTGCACGCCCTGCTGCGCTTCGCCAACGGTGCACGCGGCACGGTGAGCAGCAGTTGGCTCAAGCACGGCTACAAAAACCACCTGTGCTTTGAGATAAGCGGGACCAAAGGCACCTTGGCGTTCGATCAGGAGCGCTTGAATGAACTGCGCCTGCACCGCGTCGGCCAGGCCGGCTTTCAACGCGTGTTGGCAGGCCCTGCGCTGCCCGGCTATGCGGCGTTCAGCCCGGCGGCGGGGCATCAGTTGGGCTACAACGAGTTGAAGACGCTGGAGGTGCAGGAGTTGATCATGGCGCTGGCGGGGCAAGGTGCGGATGGCACGGACTTTGATGCTGCATGGGAGGTGGAGCGGTTGGCGACAGCGATTCGCGTGGCGGCCCTGGAGGAGCGCTGGGTCAAGGTCAGCGCACTTTAATCAATCACGGTGCTAGTAATCAATCACGTCGCCCTGTCTACGGGCGACGTCACTCACTGTTGCATGTTCTTTGCACGCACTCAGTGCTTGTTTTCTAAATAACGAAAATATGAGCGCACGAGCCATTCAACGCCCATTCCATCTGACAAGATAACCGTCGCCCTTCGCTTAAATAGCTTGGCACCTCCCCCACAAAGTAATTATTCCGACAACGCTTAGCACACTAACAACATGATCACAGTTACCTAACAACACAATCATATATCGAAATACTGTACCCCTAGAGCAGCCTCCCAAAAGCGTCTAACTTACCCCCACCTTCAACATCAATTGCAAGCATGGCCAGCAACTAACACCCACTTACTCAAGAGCCTCAATCATGTCGTCGATTCGCGCTTACTGCCCGCCCGCAAAATCGTTCTCTGTGACAGCCGAAACTTCCAACTTGTCCGCTAGCAACTCACTCTCTTCCGATCCTCCCAATGAAGTTGCTAAAAGTCTCACTCGCAGCAACTATAAAATACAAGATCGCAATGGTGACGGACAACTCACTGTGTCTTATGCATTTACCGAATTCAGCGAGACCAAAAAGAGAGCATTCAGGCAGGCACTTCGGTCTTGGGAAGATGTTATAAAAGTCAATTTTGTCGAAAATGGCAAAAATGCTGACACTCACCTGTCAGTTCGGGAAGTCTCAGGTGGGGGCGGTGACGCTACGTTGCCAAATGCTTACGGCGCTCAGGACGTAAATATCGGAAAAAATGAAGGGGCCGGGCTGCATGCGGCAATGGTCCACGAGATCGGGCACACCTTGGGACTTGAGCATCCGGATCTTGACCTCCCTCAAAGCAGCGACGTCTATAGCACTATGAGTTATAAATTCAGCTTGTTTCGCCCCAATGGAAATAATAAAAACTCGTTCGTATCGGACTCTTCCCAAACCCCGATGATGCGCGATATTGCCGGCGCTCATCTGCAATACAAGGCCAACGACGAAACCCGTAAAGGCAATACGACCTACGGTTTCAACTCCAACACAGAGCGCGACCACTACACGTTGACCTCCCCCAACGACTTGCCGTTCTTTTGTATCTGGGATAACGGCGGCGAAGACACTCTGGATTTTTCCGGATTCAAAAAAGATCAAAGGATCAACTTGAACGCGGGAAAAATCTCAGATGTCGGCGGCCGTCAGGGTAATGTATCAATCGCCAAGGGCGTTGTTATTGAAAATGCCATTGGCGGCTCGGGGCACGATGTGCTGATCGGCAATAATGCCAACAACCGCATGAGGGGAGGTGCTGGCGGCGACACGCTGACCGGTGGAGGTGGCGCAGATACGTTTGTATATAACAGTGTCAGCGACTCACCTGGTGAAAACCCCGATACACTCACAGACTTCACAAGTGGCATCGACAAGATTGACCTGACAACCATGTTGAAAGATGCGGGCATCCAGAAACCCAAGCTTGTTGACTGGCACACGGGGAAGAAAGGTGAACTGACGCTGGACTACGATGAGAGTATCAAGCGCTACAGGCTGATCATGAATGTAACTGGCGACCCCTATTCCATGCTGGTGATTCTGAGTGAAAAGCCCATAAAGCCCAAAGATATTTTGACGAATGCCACCCCAGTGGTGCCACCTGAATCAAAACCTACACGCCCTTCCGTTCCCACTCCGGTACCCACGACGCCACCCCCGGTTACGCCTCCACTTGCGCAATCCACAGCCGCCGACACTGTCTACGGCTTCAACTCCAACACGGGCAAGCCTGAAACCAGCCTTACGTCTCCCACCGACAGGCCCGGTTTCAGCGTGCACGACAAACAAGGCAATGACACGCTGGACTTCTCTGACTTCGCGCAAAACCAGCGAATCAACCTGACCCCGGATTCACGCTCCAGCGTGGGTGGTTTGACTAACAACGTGCACATCAGCGCCCAAACCCTTATCGAAAACGCGAAAGGCGGCACAGGCAACGATCGTATTACCGGAAACAGTGCGGACAACGTCCTGACTGGAGGTGGCGGAGCCGACATACTGACCGGCAACGGTGGCTCCAACACGTTTACTTATCATGCCGCCGGCGACTCCCCGCGCAACAACGCTGACTTGCTTATGGACTTCACCACAGGCCAAGACAAAATCGACTTGAGCAGCCTGAGCGAAAATTCGCAAGTCCAACTCAACTACGTCAGTCAGTACAGCGGACAACCGGGCGATACCATCCTGACATTCAACCCAAAAACCAATAGGTACTTCCTCGGTGTCGATTTGACGGGAAATGGCAAGACTGATTTCTTGATCAAAAGCATCCGACCGATCCACAGCCAGGATGTCATTGGTCTCAATTTCCCCGACGATGGTTACCTCTGACGATTGGCCAGCCCCGGTAAACCGAGTCAGCGCAATGCGCGCCGCAGTACCTTGCCAACCGTCGTCTTGGGCAGCTCGGTACTGCGGAACTCCACATACCGGGGCACCTTGTACCCCGTCAGGTATTCCCGGCAATGCGCAAGAATCTGCTCCTGGGTCAGGGCCGGATCCTTGCGCACCACGATGATCTTGACCTTCTCCCCACTCACGGCATCTTCCACACCGATCGCCGCCACTTCCGCGACACCCGGGTGCATCGCCACCACGTCCTCGATTTCATTGGGGTACACATTGAAACCCGAGACCAGGATCATGTCCTTCTTGCGGTCCACCAGGCGAATATAGCCGCGCGCGTCCATCACCCCGATATCACCGGTGGACAACCAACCGTCGGCATCCAATACCTCAGCGGTTTCCTTGGGCCGCTTCCAGTAGCCCTGCATCACTTGCGGGCCGCGTACTTGCAGCTCGCCTTGCTCGCCGATGTCAGCCAGCTCGCCGTCTTCGCGCATGAAACGCACCCAGGTCGACGGCAACGGCACGCCGATGCTGCCGGTAAATTCCATCTCGCGCATACGCGAAATATCGATAGGGCTGATGCTCACCACGGGCGAACACTCGGTCAGCCCGTAGCCTTCGATGATCGGCAGCCCGGTCACCTCCTTCCAGCGCTTGGCCACCGCGGTGTGGGTGGCCATACCGCCGGCGATCACCAGGCGCAGGTCGGAAAAATCCCGCGAGCAGAATTCCTTGTTCTCCAGCAAGCCATTAAACAGCGTGTTAACCCCGGCAATCCCGTTGAAGCGCTCCTTGCGCAGGATCATCTGCACCCGCTTCACGTCCCGCGGGTTGGCGATGAGGATATTGCGCCCGCCCAGGCACATGAACATCAGGCAATTCACGGTCAGCGAAAAGATGTGGTAAAGCGGCAGCAGGGTCACATTGGTTTCCTGCTTGTGCTGGTCCAGTTGGTCGCCGACCCAGGCCTTGGCTTGCAGCAGGTTGGCAATGATATTGCGATGGCTGAGCATCACGCCCTTGGCATCGCCGGTAGTGCCGCCGGTGTACTGCAGGAAGGCCAGCTCATCGCGATCCAGCGCAACCGGCAAGTGGTGCAGCCCCCTGCCCTGTTCAAGCACCTGATTGAAGCGCAGCGCACCGGGCAGCTTGAAAGCCGGCACCTGCTTCTGCACGCGGCGCAGGATAAAGTTCATCGCCGCGCCCTTGAAGGTCCCCAGCAAATCACCGATAGCCGCTAGCACCACGCGCTTGACGCTGCTGCCGGCCATGGCTTTTTCCAGGGTGTGGGCGAAGTTCTCGAAGATCACCACGGTTTCGGCGCCGCTGTCCTTAAGCAAGTGCTTGAGTTCATGGGCGGTGTACAACGGGTTGACGTTGACCACCACGGCACCGGCCAGGATCGTGCCCAACAGGCAGATCGGGTACTGCAAGCAGTTGGGCATCATCAGCGCCACGCGGTCGCCCTTCTTTACGCCCTGGCCCTGTAACCAAGCGGCAAAGGCGATGCCCTGAACCCGCCAGTCGGCGTAGGTCATTTCGGTGCCGATGCTGACGTAGGCCACCCGCTCGCTGAATTTTTCCAGATGCTCCAGGAACACTTCACGCAGCGACGGATACTCCTCGATCCCGGTCTCGATATCGGCTGGAACGCCGGGCAGGTAAGTGTTCAACCAGATACGTTCGGTATGTTCCAGGCTGATAGCGTTCATGGCAGTGTCCTTATTGTTGTTTTTAAAAGCGTTACTTTTCGACGATGGCGGTAATGCCCAATCCACCCGCCGCACAGATCGAGATCAGGCCGCGGCCACCACCGCGTTCATGGATCGCCTTGGCCAGCGCCGCCAATTGCCGACCGCCAGTGGCCGCGAACGGATGGCCGCAGCCCAGTGAGCCACCGTTGACGTTCATCTTGCTGCGCTCGATGGTGCCCAAGGGCGTCTCAAGGCCGAGCCGCTCGCGGCAATATTCAGGGTCTTCCCACGCTTTGAGCGTACACAGCACCTGGGCGGCAAACGCTTCGTGTATCTCGAATAAATCAAAGTCGGCAAAACTCAAGCCTTCCCGTTGCAACATGCGCGGCACGGCGTAGGCCGGTGCCATCAGCAGGCCCTCGGTGCCGTCGACAAAATTTACCGCCGCCGTCTCACCCGTGCGCAAGTAGGCCAGCACCGGCCAGCTATTGGCGGTGGCCCATTCTTCACTGGCAAGCAGCACCACCGAAGCGCCATCGGTCAAGGGCGTGGAGTTGCCGGCAGTGAGGGTGCCGTTCTGGCGGTCGAATACCGGCGACAGGCCCGCCAGTTTCTCCAGGCTGATATCGGAACGCAGGTTATTGTCGCGGGCCAGGCCGCGATGGGGGCTGATCAGGTCGTCGAAAAAACCGCGGTTGTAGGCCGCGTCCAATCGTTGGTGGCTGGTAAGGGTCAACTCGTCCTGGGCCAGGCGCTTGATCTGCCAGCGCTTGGCCATTTCTTCGCAGTGCTCGCCCATGGACAGCCCCGTACGCGGCTCGCCATTGCGCGGCAGCAGCGGCTTGAACAACATCGACGGGCGCACGTTGAGGAGTTGCTTGAGCTTGTCGCCCATGCCCTTGGCGCGATTGGCCGCAAGCAAGGTATGGCGCAAGGATTCGTTGATGCCGATAGGCGCGTCGGAGGTGGTGTCGGCGCCACCGGCAATGCCGACTTCGATCTGGCCCAGAGCGATTTTATTCGCCACCAGCAGCGCAGCTTCAAGCCCGGTGCCGCAGGCTTGCTGCACATCATAGGCCGGAGTTTGCGGCGACAGTGTGGTGGACAACAGCGCTTCACGGGCCAGGTTGAAATCCCGCGAATGCTTGATCACTGCCCCGGCGGCAAATTCGCCCAGGCGTTGGCCATGCAGGTTGTAACGGTCGACCAGGCCCTGGAGAGCGGCGACCAGCAGATCCTGGTTGCTGTCATGGGCATACACCGTGTTGGAGCGAGCAAACGGAATGCGATTGCCGCCGATAATCGCCACGCGGCGAGTTGGCGCCGGGTTGAAGCTGTAGTCACTCATCACGGGTTCTCTTTCCAAATAAACAGCCCGCGCATATGGGGTTTGTCCCCGGCGAAATTGCGCACTTCGAACTCACGGCGTGGGCCGGTCACCGGGTGGCTCCACAGGGCGACCTGGCCAGGCAGGAAAATCGGCAACTTGAAATCGCAATGCGCTTGCGCCTGCTCCAGGCCACCGGGCGGTTGTTGCGCCGCCAATGCACGGCCCAGCGTCCACATGCCATGGGCGATGGCACGGCGAAAACCAAAAAGCCTGGCCCCAATCACCGAGGTGTGAATCGGATTGAAATCCCCCGAGACCTTGGCAAAGCGTCGCCCCAGGTCGGCGGGAAGCACCCAGCGCTGGGTGCGCAACAAGCCTTCCTCCTGCAATGGCAATGGGTCATTCCATGGCTCACCCACGGGGTTGTTGACGTTACGGCGCAGGTACAGGCTGTCGCTTTCCCACACCAGCGCGCCCGCACTGAAGGCACGGGTGGCGATGCTCAATGCCTGCCCCTTGGGATGGGCGACCCAGCGCTCGCAGTACACCTCCACGCGCAACGCCTGGCCCTGGTGCAGGCGCTGGTGCTGACGAATACGATTGGCCAGATGCACCATGCCGCTGGCCGGGTACGGGAAGCTTGGCCGGGTCAGCAGCATCAAGTGCAAGGGAAAGGCCAATACATGGGGGTAGGACAGCGGCACGCCCTGTTCGGGACGAAAGCCACAGGCCCGTGCGTAAGCGGCGATACCCGCGGGGGAAAGCGCCACTGCAGAGCGCACCAGGCACGCCGTGGGTAACAGCGGCGCACCGTCGAGCTTGGGCTTGCGCATAGCGCGCATACCGTCGAGCAGCAGCTGCGTGCGCGACGGCAGCGGGTCGATAATCTGCGTCACATAGTCCATCGCTTCAGGCTCCCAACAGGCTTTGGCCACACACTCGCACGACCTGGCCATTCACTCCGCCCGACGCAGGATGAGCGAGCCAGGCGATGGTCTCGGCCACATCAATGGGCTGCCCGCCCTGGGACAATGAATTCATGCGCCGCCCCGCCTCACGGATCATCAACGGGATCTTCGCGGTCATCTGGGTCTCGATAAAGCCGGGCGCCACCGCATTCACTGTGACCTGCCGGGCCGCCGCACGCGGTGCCAGACCTTGCACCAGGCCAATCACGCCCGCCTTGGAGGTGGCGTAGTTGCTTTGCCCCAGGTTGCCGGCAATCCCTGAGATCGACGACACGCAGATGATGCGCCCACCGGCGTTGATGCCCTGGTTGTCGAGCAAGGCTTCACTGAGCTGCAACGGTGCCTGCAGGTTGACCGCCATCACGCTGCGCCAGGCGGCTTCGGTCATCTTGGCGATGGTCTTGTCACGGGTGATCCCGGCGTTGTGCACCACCACATCAAAGCCACCGTATTGGCTGACATGGGCTTGCAACAGCGCGGCGGTGTCGGCGGCGGTGATGTCCAGGGGCAACGACGACCCGCCGACGCTGGCGGCGGCCTGTTGCAAAGCTTGCTGGGCCTGGGGCACGTCCACGCACACCACATGGGCGCCGTCACGCGCCAGCACCTGGGCGATAGCCAGGCCGATGCCTCGGGAAGCACCGGTGACCAAGGCACGGCGACCGGCGAAGGGTTTGTCCCAATTGACGGTGGTGTTGCCATCCACAGGTCTTTCCAGGCGCACCACCTGCCCCGAGACATAGGCAGAGCGGCGTGACAGGAAGAAGCGCAAACTGCTGTCCAACGCCTCCTCGGCACCCGGCGCCACATACAACAATTGCACGGTGATCGCCCGACGCAGCTCCTTGGCCAGCGAGCGCACCAAACCCTCGAGGGCGCGCTGGGCGATGGCTTGGGGCAAGTCCTGGCAGTGTTCCGGCGCGGTGCCGAGCACCACCACTCGGCCATGTTGGCCTAGGCGTTTGGCATTGGCGTGGAAGAACAGGTAGAGCTCGTCCAACTGTTGCAGATCGACCACGCCACTGGCATCAAACACTGAGCCTTGCACCTTGACCGTGGATGGCGCCTTGAGGGTTGCCGCTGTGGCGGCGACGGTGTCGGTGGCGCTGAAGATACGCAGCACCGACGCCGCCAGGCGCCCTGCCCCGGCGATGATCACCGGGTTGGCCAGCCCGGCCTGGCCGCTGCGATGACGCTGCAGCGGCAAGGGTTGCGGCAAGCCAATAGCCTGGGCCAGGCGACGGCCCCAGGGGGAGTTGACGAATGAAAGGTAGTTGTCACTCATGGTAAGCACTCACTCACGCCACACATTTGCCTTGTAAACCCAATCAAATGTGGGAGGGGGCAAGCCCCCTCCCACACTGTCAATTCACCGGGGCGTTTTCGCTTTGGCTGCTGCGCCGTTTGGCGGCCGGTTCGAGCGCCTGCTTGCGCTGCTGCAACGCCTCCAGCAAACCAAAATCCTGGGGGAAGTCATCCACCTGGATACCGTGATCGGCGTATTCCACATAGCGGCCCAGCAAGGCGTCCTCGTCGTCGCTGATCAAGTCCAGCGCCCGCGCCTTGACGCGCCATTCGGTAAAGGCCGTGGCCGAAATCGGCAGCGGGCCAAGCAAACCTTGCTTGATGGCGGGTTTAAGCCGAGCCTCGATCGACTCCACCTGTGGCAGTAAACGAAAGCCCAATTCGCCGTAGGCCAGCTTGTCGATTTCCGGGCGCGGGATGTAGGAATTGGCCAGCAAGCGGTCGCGGGTTTCCCCAGGGGTTTGCACCACATCGGCCACTTGCGCCAACAGACGATCCGACGGTTTGTGCAGGGGAATGCCAAACGGAAAACTCAACGCGCGCACCACCGTCGCCGCTGGTTTCGACGGGTAGTTGTCGAGCACTTCGGCCAAGGCTTCATGGGCGCGCAGCAACGCGTCCTGCGCCGCCCAATGCACCAGCGGCAGATCTGCCTGGGGCCGGCCGTCGTCCTCGAAACGCTTGAGCACGCACGACAGGATGTACAGCTGCGACAGAATATCCCCCAAACGCCCGGTGATACTTTCCTTGCGCTTGAGGGCCCCCCCGAGCACGCCCATGGAAATGTCCGAGATCAACGCCAACACCACCGACAGCCGATTGGCCTGACGGTAGTAGGACGCCAGCGCCGGGTCGGTCTTGGCTGGCGCGGCGAGCAGGCGCCCGCCAGTCAGGGAATGCACCGCTGCGCGGACGGTGTTGGCCAGCACAAAACTCACATGGCCGAACATCGCGCTGTCGAAGTCTTCCAGCGCCTTGCGCCGGTCCGGGTTGCGCGCCGCTTCCATTTCGCGAAACACATAGGGGTGGCAACGAATCAGGCCCTGGCCAAAGATGATCAGGCAGCGGGTCATGATGTTGGCGCCTTCCACCGTAATGGCGATGGGGCTTTGCTGATAGGCACGGGCGAGGAAGTTATTGGGCCCCATGCAGATGCCCTTGCCGGCGACAATGTCCATGCCGTCGTTGACGATGATGCGCGCGCGCTCAGTGACGTGGTATTTGGCAATGGCTGAGATCACTGAAGGTTTCTCACCGGCATCCAGGGACGCTACCGACACCTTGCGCACCGCATCGCAGGCATACAGGTGCCCGGCCATGCGCGCCAACGGAGCCTGCACCCCTTCGAACTTGCCGATGGGCAAGCCGAACTGCTTGCGCATCGCCGCATAGGCTGTAGTGCCGCGCACGGCGACCTTGCCCAGGCCAACGTTAGCCGAAGGCAGGGAAATAGCCCGGCCCGCGGCCAGGCACTCCATCAACATGCGCCAGCCGTTACCGACTTGTTCACGGCCGCCAATCACCCACTCCAGTGGAATGAATACGTCCTTGCCGGTGGTAGGACCGTTCTGGAACACCGCATTCAGCGGCCAGTGACGACGACCGCTGTTCACCCCTGGATGAGAAGTCGGGATCAGCGCACAGGTAATACCCAGGGAACCGGCCGCGCCAAGCAGGCCGTCCGGGTCTTCGGCGCGAAATGCCAGGCCCAGTACCGTGGCAATCGGGCCAAGGGTGATGTAACGCTTGTCCCAGGTCACTTTGAAACCCAGCACTTCTTCGCCTTCGTGCAGACCTTTGCAGACAATGCCCAGGTCCGGGATCGCACCCGCGTCAGAGCCGGCATACGGGCTGGTCAAGGCAAAACACGGGATGTCTTCGCCCCGCGCCAGGCGCGGCAGGTAGTAATTGCGCTGGGCGTCGGTGCCGTAATGCAGCAGCAATTCGGCCGGGCCCAGGGAGTTGGGCACCATCACCGAAATCGCCGCCGCCGAGCAGCGAGTCGACAGCTTCATCACCACCTGGGAGTGGGCGTAGTGGGAGAAGCCTTTGCCTCCGTACTGCTTGGGAATAATCATGCCGAGGAACCCGGCGTCCTTGGTGTATCGCCAGCCTTCGGGGGACATGTCCTGCCAGACTTGGGTGGTTTCCCAGTCGTTGGCAATGTCGCACAGGGTTTCGACCTCATTGTCGAGAAAGGCTTGCTCCTCCGCACTCAGGCTGGCCGGCGCGGCTTGCAACAGGCGCTGCCAGTTGGGCTTGCCGCTGAACAGCTCGGCATCCCACCACACAGTGCCGGACTCGATGGCCGCACGCTCGGTGTCGGACATCGCCGGCATGATCGTGCGAAACTGGCCTAGGGCCTTGCTGGTCAACAGCGTGCGGCGCAGGGGTTTGAGCGCCAGCACCAGGGCCGGCAACACCACCAGTACCGCCGCGACGGCGGTGCCCAGGCCGGCCACGACGTTGAACAGGTAACCCGCTGCCAGCCAAACCAGGCCAGTGACCAGCCACAGGGTAGCGGCGGCTTGTCGATACGCCAGGGCAATCGCTGCTGCGAAACCCACCAATAACCAGATAAGCATAGGGATACCTCTACTTGATTCGAGATGTGGCCAAAGCACAGGCAGGTCGAGCTGCGCGGCGGCGTAAAACCACACTACAAACTTGAAAGACCAAATTCAAATTTTGTTTTGAAATTTTTATTTAGTCATTGAGCGCAATAATTTGAGGCCGAACGAAGGCCTCAAAACAGTTATCAAAATCGTTGAGCAGCGAGCACCAGATACTCTGGTACTCGCTGTCAGGATGGGCTCAGAACTTGTACGTGGCTGACAGGCTGACAATATCGCCTGAGGACTCGGCCTTGCCGTCAAGCCTGCCACCGCCCAGTCGGTCTACGTTCTGGGTCTTGATGTTGACCTTCTCGACAAATTGATGCGAGTACGCGGCGTCCAGAGTCAAGCCAGGAACGGCTTTGATATCGTAGCCCGCACCCAAAGAGAGAAAATAACGGTCACCGTCAGGAATACGCGGATCGCGCGTCGAATTGCGGGTTGGCGTTTGGTCATAGGCCACACCAGCGCGCAAGGTCAGCTCGTCCGTTGCCTTGAAATCTCCCCCCACCGAGTACATCCACGCATCTTTGTAGTTATAGGGAATGGCGACGATAGTCGAACCCTGAGACTTGAGCGTGAGGTCCTTGAAGGACGACCACTGGGTCCACATGGCGCTGACACCCAAGGTCCAGCGGTCGTTGAACTGGTGCACCCAGTCGAGCGCCGCGGTGGCTGGAATATCCAACTGAGTACTGGCATGGGCGCCACCGGGGTAAAGCGTCAGGCCCGGATAAGCCGTTTCGACCAGCGTCTTGCCGTTACCGAAGATCGTATCGTCAGTCATCAGGCCATTGTTCAAGGCATCAGCCCGGACGCTGTATTTGCCTGTCAGCTTGTTTTTGATTTTGGCGTGATAGTTAAGGCCCAGCGAGTCTCGATCAGTCGGCTTCCAGACAACACCGGTAAACCAGCCAGTGGAGATGTTATCGACCTTCACCCGCATCAGCGCGGTGCCGACGCCCGCCGGAAATGCCCCGTTACCCAAGCCTGGTGAGACTGACGCGGCCGAAAACAGGTCAACATTCTGGCTGACGAAGCCTTGACTGCGCTGAACGATAAGGCCCCCGCCGATGGAGAAGTCGTCACGCACCTTGAAGGATAAGGAGCCCGTCAGACCGACGGTCTCGATTTTGGTGTCCACGGCGAAGTCGCGAAACTTGGAGTTTTCATTCCAGGTGGTGCGCATACCTTGCGGCACGACCTGACTGAGGCCGAATGCAAAGCGGTCACCGATTGGAATAACGAGGAAGCCAGTAGGCAACCAGGCGGTGAAACCACCCTGGCCGCCATCGTTGTTATTGAGTGTTGCAGTGCTGGGGTCAAAGCTGCCATCAGGCATTACCGCCGTATTACTGACCGGGTTACCGGTGTAATCATAGGCTTGGCCGCTGTATTTGATTTTGACCCGGGCATAGTCAACGGTCTGTTGAACCACGGACTGGTCGACGAACGCCATGGCCGCCGGGTTGTTGTAGGCAGAACTTGGATCATTCTTGAACAGAGAGCCGCCGCCGAATGCCCGGCCCCAGCCTGGAGCACCATAAGTCGGCGTGGAGAAACCACCCGCCTGCGCGGGCGCAGTCGTCATCAAGCCTCCCAATATTGCCAGCCCCAGCAGTGTTTGAGCCTGTTGTTTCTTACTGATCATGCGGCACTCCTTATTATTATGCGCTCCCGGCATGGCCGGCTTTCCACGTCAGCCGGCACCTCTGGCGAGGTACCGGCCTTTCAGCGGGTGATCAACCCTTTTATCCTGCAATAAGCAGCCGTTATGGATTGACGGTCAGGCCAGCAGCAGTGGTGGTCAGCGAGACCACGTTGCAGCCACCGCTCAGAGCCTGGTTGGCAGCCGTAAGCGTGTGAGTCGCAGCATTCCAGGCCACGCTGATAGTGGATGGACCGCAGTCGGTACCTGGGATTACGATGGTCTTTTTAATGGTGTAACCAACGTTCTCTACTTGGCCGGTAGTGCCCGACAAGGCCGTCAGCTTCCAGCCTGGCGACGGGATGCTTTTCAAGGTGGGCAATGCACACAGGCCACCGCCGGTCAGCGAGGCAT
This sequence comes from Pseudomonas sp. W15Feb34, assembly GCF_023127765.1. Taxonomy (NCBI): domain Bacteria; kingdom Pseudomonadati; phylum Pseudomonadota; class Gammaproteobacteria; order Pseudomonadales; family Pseudomonadaceae; genus Pseudomonas; species Pseudomonas sp. W15Feb34. The sequence goes on along the minus strand of NZ_SPKN01000012.1, from coordinate 33,081 downwards.
TGTTGATAGTCGCAACGCCGCCGCTGACATTGCCGCTGAAGGTAATGCCACAGGTCACAGGGCCCCCGAACGACGACGGTGACTGCACCACGATGGAGCCTGCGGTCGTGGTGAAAGGGCCTTCCGGGCTGATTGAAGCCGCACTGGCCATCGAAGCAGCACCCATGCAAACAGCCAGGGCAGTCAACGACACGAGAGTTTTCAAGCTTTTCATTGTTTTTCCTCACATGTTATGGCGATTCATTTCGCCAGGGGTAATGGCCATGATCGAGAGGTCACGGTGAAACTGCAGAACTTCCCTTTCCAGCCAAATTTCAATGCATTTACCGCTGCAACAGTTGGAACGGTTTATTCGACCACTTTGAAGTTGGGCGGCATCTTGATGGATACCGTGTTGATCTTGCAGTCTTCGCCAATAGCAACATTGGCGGCTTCCAACTTGCCGGTGGCGTTATCCCAAGTACCGTCGGCGGTTGAAGGGCCGCACTTGCCGCCCAGGCCAAAGGCGTGCACATCGACGCTGATCCTGGACATCGAGCCACTCTTTGTATCTTTGGCGACCAGCACCCAGGGCAAATTGATCGCTTCGACACGGCTGCATTTGAGGCCACCGTCAAACTCGACTTTATCGACATTCACCGATGAGCCATCGGCCGCGACCTTGCCGGCCACCTTGATCGTGCAGTCGGCGCTGATCAGCTTGCCTTTGGAAAAGCTGATGGGCCCTTGAGCCGTGAAGGCACTGCCAGCAGGTTCGATACGAGCAGCCTGGGCCTGGTGATAAACAATCAGGCCCATCGCTGCCAGCAGGATATGGGCGGTGAACTTGGCAGAACTTTGCATGGTGTACGTCCTTCCCTTGAAATTATTTTTGTAGGGTCAAACCACGTTCTTGCACCTGATACTGGGGGCGACAAGGACCTGCGCGATACACAGATCCCGAGTACGCCCGTACTGCTTACTTCATCTCAAAACGGCTTGGCGCTGTTGCTGTACTTCTCCAGATACTTCAAACGCTGTGACGGTTGAAGATTGGTCAGGGTGATATCCCCGGCATAATGATTGAGTACCCGATGGTCCATACGACGTCGCCACAGGTAAGGCACATAGGCCCAGACAATCATGCTCGCGTAACCATACGGAAGTTGCGGTGACTCATCGAAGTGGCGCAACGACTGATAACTGCGCGTGGGGTTGGCATGGTGATCGGAATGCCGCTGAAGTTGGAACAGGAAGATATTGGTGACAATCCGGTTACTGTTCCATGAATGGCGCGGCGAGCAGCGTTCGTAACGGCCATTGGGCAACTTCTGGCGCTTGAGGCCGTAATGCTCGACGTAGTTCACCACTTCCAGCAACGAGAACCCGTAGATGCCCTGGATGATCAGGAACGGAATCACCGCCGCGCCCAACCAGGCAATCATCGCGCCCCACAACACCACGCTGTACATCCAGGCACTGAGCACGGCGTTCTTCCAGTGCAAGGCCGGCAAACCGAGTTTGCGCAGGCGTTCGCGCTCCAAGTTCCAGGCCGACACGGCGCTGAACCACACCGAACGCGGCAGGAATGCCCAAAAACTTTCCCCCAGCCGCGAACTGGCGGGATCTTCCGGGGTGGCGACCCGAACGTGATGGCCGCGGTTATGTTCGGTGTAGAAGTGCCCGTAGAACGTCGGCGCCAGGGTGACCTTGGCCAGGAACACTTCCAGGGGCTTGGGTTTGTGCCCCAGTTCATGGGCGGTGTTGATCGCGATGCCCGTGGCAGCGCCGGTGGACATTGCCATACCCAGGTAAGTGAACACGCTGATGTGGCCATGCAGTTCAGTGCGTGCGGTGACGAATGCAGCAGCCTTGGCCAGCCAGCTCGACGGCTCAAGTGTGGCCGTGGCGTTCAGCAGGCCGCCGTTGATGATCCAGTCGATGCCACCGGCGGCCAGCCAGCCGGTGATAATCACTGAAGAGATCACAAACAGCACGCCGGTGTAGACGATCCAGCGATAATAACGTTGGGATTCAAGGTTGCTGACGGCAGATTCAGGCGGGTTGCTGACATCTTCGCCGAGCAAGCCGTCGATCAGGGGGATCAAGCCGAAGATCACCAGCACACCCACCCACCACAATTGCTGTACGCCCGTGCCGATCGCCAGGGCGCCGGAGAGCAAGGGGGTTGCCAGTGGCATGATGCCGAGCCACCACAGGTGGCGCTTTGCGTCGGTCCAGACGTGCGGGGCGGCCAGGGTCTGATTCATGGCAACCTCCGTACACATCCGGTGTGCATTGGGGCAGCAAACAGGTTTACGGAGCGCTGACTGCCCCGAGAAATCAACCATGCGATAAAAGGCGTTTTTTTCATTATTTTATTCGCTCTTAGGCATTTCAAAAATAATTTCAAATTACACATTGAAATAATTTTTTTAAATAAATAGCGCGGAATCGTTAGGTCGTCAACTAGTTTCTCCCGCCCTTTTTACCGTGACCGGGCAGTCTCTTTTTCAGCCGTCTGGTCAGGTGTCTAGGACAGGCATCAACGCCTTTGAACCGCGAGTCGGGTGCACCCTTATCTACTCGCCAGGGCCTTGGGAGGGTGCAACAGCCGGATGCCTGCCCCGGGCCTGACGCGCTTGGCGACCTGCTCCACCAGCGCCACCACTCGCTCTGTCGCGGTGATCGGCAACATATGCCCACAGCCTTCGACCACTTGCATTTTCAGCCCTGGCACCTTGCTCGCCAGGGCCTGGCCGTGTTTCTGAAAGTCGAGCACCTTGTCGCGGGTGCCATAGATCAGCCCGATGGGCAAGGTCAGTTGCGGGTAGCGCTTGACCATGTCGGGCAGGTGGTCGTTGACCCGGTTGATTTCGGTGGACGCGGCATAGAAGTTGTCTGGACGCATGCCCAGCAGCCCGCCGCCCCGGGTGGCGAAGTCCGGCGGTGCGGCATCGGGGCCGAAGACGCCTTTGACCACTGCATTTTTACTCAGCAGGCCAACGGGCATCGTCAGGGTGTGGGCCATCCAGCGTCGCAGCCAGGCCGGGCGCACCGATAATGACAGGAACACCAGCGGCAACATGCGTTGCGGGTGAGTCAAAGGCGCTACCAGTACCAACCCGGATACCGCATGGGGATGGTCGAGGGCCAGCGCCAGAGCAACCGCGCCACCCAGGGAATGGCCCAGCACCAACGGCTTGCCCAGGTCGAGCGTGTCGATAAAGGCCGCGATTTGTCGGGCCTGGCCCGGTAAGTCTGCGGCCGTGCCGCTGTGTCGGCTGGAATAGCCGGACCCCGGCCGGTCAAGGGTGATCACGCGAAAATGCTCTCGCAACTGACCGGACAAGGCATACGTGAGGTTACGGCTGCTGCCCATCAGCCCGTGGATCATCACCAGCGGCGGGCCCTTGCCCTCTTCGACATAATGAAAGCGCTCGCCATCCACCTCGACGAAACGCCCGTTGATCGGAACCCGCGCTTCAATGCGCCGCGTCATCCAGGCACTCAAGCCCCATAACGCCACGCTGGCGCCGGCCAGCACACCCGCAGCGACAACCCATTCCACAGCCATAGCTCGGTCCTCTGCTTCCCTGCTGCTGGCGACCCGACCGGAATTGATCAGGGCCTCAGCCATCGTCCACCCCTTGGACCTGGGCGCCCTGCATACCACGCTCGTCCGTCGGACAAATCGCACATGCGGAACAAGGTCCTAGCGTAGGCGAAATTTTCAGGTAGATTATTTAAAATCTTTTTTAAAATAATTAATTCAATTTTCCTTTGCAATGGTGTTCTATCTAAAAGACAAAACAAAAAGAGGAGCACATCCGATGCCCACCCGCTTTCTATCTATGAGGCACGCCCATGACTGCCCACAGTGATTCAATTGACATTGCCATCATTGGCTCGGGATTCGCTGGCCTGTGTATGGCGATCAAGCTCAAGGAAGCCGGGCTCACCGACTTCTTCATCGCCGAACAGGCCGAGACCCTCGGCGGTACCTGGCGCGATAACCACTACCCGGGTTGCGCCTGTGACGTGCAGTCCCATGTGTATTCATTTTCCTTCGCGCCCAACCCGGACTGGTCGCGACAGTTCGCGACACAACCTGAGATCCGCGCCTATCTGGAACACTGCGCCACACGTTTTGAGCTGGCGCCCTATCTGCGTTTTGGCATGGCCCTGCAACGTGCGGTGTTTGATGAGCAACAGCAGCGCTGGCACCTGAGCTTCAGCAATGGCCGCCAAGTCAGCGCACGGGTGCTGGTCTCGGCCATGGGCGGGCTGTCTCGCCCGGCGCTGCCGGATATCCCGGGGCTGGACAGCTTCAAGGGCAAGCGTTTTCACTCCCAGCAGTGGGACCATGACTACTCGTTGAAAGGCAAGCGCGTGGCCGTGATCGGCACCGGCGCCAGTGCCATCCAGTTCGTGCCGCAGATCGCGCCACAGGTGGCGCACCTGGACCTGTTCCAGCGCACGCCGCCCTGGATCATGCCCAAACCGGACCGGCCGATTTCAACGCTTGAACGCTGGCTGTTCAAACACTTGCCGTTCACCCAAAAGCTGGTGCGCGGCGCGTTTTATTGGGCACTGGAAGGCCGGGTGGTGGGTTTTGCCTTGCACCCACGCCTGATGAAGATGGTGCAGAAAATCGCCCTGCGGCATCTGCGCAAACAAGTGGCCCGCCCTTCCCTGCGCAAGACGCTGACGCCGGACTACACCATCGGCTGCAAGCGCGTGCTGATCTCCAATGACTACTACCCGGCGCTGTCGCGCAGTAATGTCGAGGTGGTCACCGACAGGGTGCTGCGCATCGAAGCTGACGGTGTGATCACCACCGACGGGATCAAGCATCCCGCTGACTGCCTGATCTTCGGCACCGGCTTCCAGGCCAGCGCCCCCTTGCCGCGAGACTGCATCATCGGCCGCGACGGCATCGACCTGATGGACGCCTGGAGCGACGGCGCCCATGCCTTCAAAGGCACCACCGTGCCGGGCTATCCCAACCTGTTTCTGATCGTCGGACCCAACACCGGCCTGGGGCATAACTCGATGATCCTGATGATCGAAGCTCAGGTCACCTACATCCTCGATGCCTTGAAACATATGCGGCGCCAGCGCATTGCCACGGTCGAGGTCAAACCCGCCGTAGAGCACGCCTACAACCACCAGTTGCAGGACAAGCTCAAGCGCACCATCTGGAACACCGGCGGCTGCCAGAGCTGGTACCTGGACCCACGCACCGGCAAGAACACCACGCTGTGGCCCGGTTCTACCTGGCGTTTCAAACAGCTCACCCGTCACTTTGCGCTCAAGGACTACGTCGCCAGCCCGTTGCCGGCGCCCGCTCTGCCACGTCCCGTACCAGCCCCTCACTCCGCAACAGAAGGCAGCCTGTCATGAAGTCATTCAATGGCCGCGTTGCGGCGATCACCGGTGCAGCCTCCGGCATGGGCCGCGCATTGGCTTTAGCCTTGGCACGCGAAGGCTGCCACCTGGCCTTGGCCGACAAGAACAGCCAGGGGTTGGAACAGACCCTGGAGCTGATCCGCACATCGACCTTGTCGCCCGTGACCGTTACCACGCAGGTGCTGGACGTCTCTGACCGCCAAGCCATGCAGGATTGGGCTGCACGCTGTGCCGCGGAACATGGCCAGGTCAACCTGGTGTTCAACAATGCCGGGGTGGCGCTGTCGAGTACCGTCGAAGGCGTGGACTACGCCGATCTGGAATGGATCGTCGGCATCAACTTCTGGGGCGTGGTGCATGGCACCAAGGCGTTCCTGCCATATCTCAAGGCCAGCGGCGAAGGCCACATAGTCAATACTTCCAGCGTGTTCGGCCTGTTCGCCCAACCCGGCATGAGCGGTTACAACGCCACCAAGTTTGCTGTGCGCGGGTTCACCGAGGCTCTGCGCCAGGAACTCGACCTGCAACGCTGCGGCGTATCGGCCACCTGTGTGCACCCCGGTGGCATTCGTACCGATATCTGCCGCAGCAGCCGTATCGACGCGAACATGACCGGTTTCCTCATCCACAGCGAACAACAGGCCCGCGCCGATTTCGAAAAGCTGTTCATTACCGACGCCGACCAGGCCGCCAAAGTGATCCTGCTAGGTGTACGCAAAAACAAGCGCCGTGTGTTGATCGGCCGCGACGCCTATTTTCTCGACCTGCTCGCCCGTTGCCTGCCTTCGGCCTATCAGGCACTGGTGGTGTTTGCCAGCAAACGCATGGCGCCCAAGCCGCGCACACAGGTCTTTGAAACCAACGACCAGTCCCATCTCTGAACAGGAGGACGCAGCATGTTGCCGATCCGTCGCGATATCCGTTTTGCCTTGCCTGCCGAGCGCATCAAAGACTGGCATGAACAAGGGCCGGTGATCAGCCACTTCTTCAACGCCCTGTCGTTGCTGTTTCCCCAGGGCGAGCTGTTTTTCATGGACAGCGTGCGCCACTACCGCGGGCAGATCGACGATCCCGAACTGAAAAAGGAAATCCAGGGTTTCATAGGCCAGGAGGCCATGCACAGCCGCGAACATGTGGCCTATAACGACCTGCTGCAAGCGGCGGGCTTGCCGGCGCACACCCTCGACCGACGCCTGAAGTTCTTCCTCGACTTGCAGAAGAAACACCTGCCGCCGTCGTTCAACCTGGCGGTGACCATCGCCCTTGAGCACTACACTGCGATGCTGGCGGAAATCCTGTTGAGCGACCCCTCGCGCTTTGGTGATTCACTCAAGGGTTACCAGCAGATGTGGTATTGGCACGCCTTGGAAGAAACCGAACATAAAGCCGTAGCCTTCGATGTATGGAACCAGGTGATCAAACCTGGCCCCGCACGCTACCTGCTGCGCACCGGCACCATGCTGACCACCACCGTCATGTTCTGGCTAGTGGTGCTGGACTTCCACGTGCGGCTGCTGATTGCCGACCGCACCTCGGGCGGCACGCTGAAGGGGCTGTGGCGCATGGTCAAATACTTGTACGGCCCCAAGGGCGTGTTCCCGCGGATGCTCAGGCCGTGGCTGCATTATTTCAAACCGGGGTTTCACCCCTGGGAACATGACAACCGCGCACGCCTGGCAGGCATAGATGGCTTGCTTGAAGAGATCGAGCGCACGCGGCGCGGCGCCAAAGGGGTGTAGCTACCGATGCCTATGCGCGCCATGGGTGCTAGACCTTTGGCTGCAGCAGCAAGGCGACCAGGGCGCTCCACCCCGTCTGGTGCGACGCCCCCAACCCTCGCCCTGTCTCGCCATGAAAGTATTCATGAAACAACACCAGATCGCGGCTGGCCGGGTCCGCCTCCAGCTGCGCATACCCTGCCATGGATGGCCGCAGGCCATTTTCATCGCGCAGGAATAATCCGGTCAGGCGCTGGCTGAGGCTGTCGGCCACGTCTTCCAGCGACGCCAGATAGCCGCTGCCTGTGGGGTACTCCACTGAGAAGTTATCCGCGTAGTAGCGGTGAAATTCGCGCAGCGATTCGATCAGCATGTAGTTCACCGGCATCCACAGCGGCCCGCGCCAATTGGAGTTGCCGCCGTACAGGCGAGAGTCGGATTCGCCGGGCTGGTAACTGGCGCACAGGGTGTCGCCATTCATCTTCAGCGCCAGGGGTTGCTCTGCAAAGGTCTTGGACAAGGCGCGCACACCGAAGGTCGACAAGAACTCCTGGTCATCCAACATGCGGCGCAGCAAATCCTTGGTACGCTCGCCACGCAGCAACGCCAACAACAGGCGATTGCCCTGCCCCGGTTCGTTCCAACGCGAGACCAGTTTGGCCAGGTCGGGCCGGTGATGCATAAACCCCAGCAGACGCTCGCGCAGGCCTTCCAAGCCTTCATGTTCGCGCTGCTCCAGCACCAGCACGGCGAATAGCGGCATCAGGCCGACGATAGACCGCAAACGCACCGGTTCGCTCTGGCCGTCGGGACGGTGCAGTACGTCGTAGAAGAACAGGTCCTGCTCATCCCACAAGCCTTCGGCACTGTCATCGACGCGGTTGATGGCGCCGGCGATATATAGGAAGTGCTCGAAAAACTTTACCGCAATGTCCACGTACACGGCGTTGCGCTTGGCCAGCTCCAGCCCGATGCGCATCAGGTCCAGGGCATAGGCCGCGACCCAGGCAGTGCCATCGGCCTGGTCCAACTGGTAACCCGGCGGCAGCGTGGCCGAGCGGTCGAACAAGGCGATATTGTCCAGGCCCAGAAAACCACCCTGGAACAGGTTGCGGCCTTCAGCGTCCTTGCGGTTGACCCACCAGGAAAAATTCAGCAGCAGCTTGTGGAAGATCCGCTCCAGAAAGTCCATATCGCCCACGCCGGTCAGCGCCTTGTCTTGCTGATACACGCGCCAGCTGGCCCAGGCATGCACTGGCGGGTTGGCATCGTCGAAGCGCCATTCGTAGGCGGGCAATTGGCCGTTGGGGTGCATGAAACGGTCTTTAACCAGCAACAGCAGCTGTTGCTTGGCGTAGCCGGGATCGATCAGCGCCATGGCCACCGCCTGGAAGCCTTGGTCCCAGGAGGCGTACCACGGGTATTCCCAGGTATCGGGCATGGACAGGATGTCGAAGTTGGACAGGTGGCGCCAATGGGTATTACGGATATGCAAACGCTCGGGCGGCGGCGCAGGCTGGGCCGGATCACCGTCGAGCCACTGGTTGACGTCGAAATAGTACAACTGCTTGGACCACAGCAAGCCGGCCAGGGCCTGGCGCTGCACATTGCGCGCATCGTCATTGGCGATACCCTGTTGCAGGGCTGCGTAGAAGTCATCGGCCTCGCGGCGGCGCTGTTCGAACAACTTGCGTGCGTTGACCTCGGGGGCGTCCAGAGGGGCAAAGCGCAGATAGAGGCTTTTGCTTTCCAGGCCCGCTAATTCAAGACTGAATCGCGCCGCCACCTTGGTGCCCGCGTCACCGCGAATGGCCCCTTGATCACCCTCCACCACGTAATCGTTGATGCCATCCTTGAACGGCCCGGACGTCGGCTGCCCGCCCAGTTTGGCGAAGTTGCTCTCGTTTTCGCAGAACAACCATTGCCACCCATCCTGGCCCCAGGCGGTGAGCTGGCGATCGTCCATCTCATGATGACGGGCGAGCACGCGGTCGCCGTCCAGCGTCAACCTGGGTTTGGGCGCATCAAAGGTCCAGCTCCAGTCATTGCGCGCCCACAACTGGGGCAGCACCTGCAGACGTGTCGGCTGCTCCGAGCGGTTGTGCACGGTGACACGCATGAAAATATCGTCGGGCTGGTGCTTGGCGTATTCGACGCTGATGTCGCAGTAACGGTTGTCTTCAAACACGCCGGTATCAAGGATTTCATACTCGGTATCGCCCAGCCCACGGCGAGCGTTTTCAGCGATCAGGTCGGCATAGGGAAAGGCGGCATGGGGGTATTTGTAGAGCATGCGCATGTAGGCATGGCTCGGTACGCCATCGACGAAAAAGTACAGTTCCTTGACGTCTTCACCGTGGTTGCCTTCAGCGTTATTGAGGCCGAACAGGCGCTCCTTGAGGATCGCATCCCGTTCGTTCCACAGCGCCAGGCCCAGGCACCAGCGTTGTGCCTTGTCGCTGAAACCGGCCAGGCCGTCCTCGCCCCAGCGATAAGCGCGGCTGCGCGCCTGTTCATGGGGGAAGTAGGCCCAGGCGTCGCCATCGGCGCTGTAGTCTTCGCGCACGGTGCCCCACTGGCGTTCGCTCAAGTACGGGCCCCACTCACGCCAACGCTCGGCATCTTGCGTCGCCAGGCGCTGGCCTTCAATCGTGTCAAGCAGGCGGTTTGCGGGTACGGCCGTCATTGAGTCCTCCATCACCTACACAGTGAGGCGCAGTGTAGAACCCAATGGTGCGCGGTTGCACATGAAGACTCAAAGCACCTGGCGTTGACAAGCCGCTGGGGCTGGGTTTGCTCCTGTTCATGGCATCTCATTCATTTGCAGAATGAAGTCCAGAAGAATCTTCGTTTGCAAGCCGGCCTGCGCCTCAACAAAATCGGGCGAAGGTCATTTTGCTCGCCACAGCCATCAGGAATTTTTCTATGCACGCCACTGCACATGTCAGCCCCGATGAGATCCGCAAGGGCTTTTCCAAGGCCATGTCCGACATGTACCGCGATGAAGTACCTCTGTACGGCGCGCTGCTGGAACTGGTGGCCCAAACCAATGCGCGCGTACTCGACAGCCAACCTGAGCTGGTGCAGCAGTTGCAGCGTACCGGAGAAATCCAGCGCCTGGACATGGAGCGCCATGGCGCCATCCGCCTGGGCACTGCCGCAGAACTGGCGACCATCAGCCGCCTATTCGCGGTGATGGGCATGCAACCGGTGGGCTACTACGACCTCACCCCCGCCGGTGTGCCGGTGCATTCCACGGCCTTTCGCGCCGTGCATGAGCACGCGCTGCAGACCAGCCCGTTCCGGGTGTTCACCTCGCTGCTGCGCCTGGAGCTGATCGAAAACCTGGAGCTGCGCGCCTTCGCCGAAAGTGCCCTGGCCAAGCGCTCGATCTTCACCCCCGGCGCCCTGGCGCTGATCGAACAGGCCGAAACACAGGGCGGGTTGAATGCCAGCGACGCCCAGGCTTTCATCGACGAGGCGCTGGAGACGTTCCGCTGGCATAACACCGCCACCGTGACAGGCGCGCAATACGAGCAACTGAGCAACCAGCACCGCCTGATCGCCGACGTGGTCGCCTTCAGGGGCCCGCATATCAACCATCTCACGCCACGCACCCTGGACATCGACCAGGTACAGGCCGCCATGCCCGGCAAAGGCATTACGCCCAAAGCCGTGATCGAAGGCCCACCACGGCGCCATTGCCCGATCCTGCTGCGCCAGACCAGCTTCAAGGCACTCGACGAACCGATCGCGTTCACCGACGCCCACGGCAGCCACAGCGCACGCTTTGGCGAAATCGAACAACGCGGTGTAGCGCTCACGCCTAAAGGCCGCGCCCTGTACGACCAACTGCTGAACGCCGCCCGCGATGAACTCGGCGCGTTCCCCAATGAGGCCAACGCCGAACGTTATGTGCAATTGATGGAACGGCACTTTACGGCGTTCCCGGATACCCCCGCACAGATGCGCGAGCAGGGCCTGGCGTACTTTCGTTACTTCGTTACCGCAAAAGGCCTGGCGGCACGCGGCCAGCCCGAGCAGCCGCGAACGTTGCAAGCGCTGGTCAACGCCGATCACGTGGCGGTGGAGCCATTGGTGTATGAGGATTTTCTGCCGGTCAGTGCGGCGGGGATTTTCCAGTCAAACCTGGGGGATGCGGCGCAGAGTCATTACGCGGCCAACGCCAACCAGGCGCAATTCGAACAGGCGCTGGGGCGCAAGACGATTGATGAGTTGCAGCTTTACGGCGAGACGCAGCAGCGCTCCATTGATGAATGTCTGGGCACACTGCTGGCCTGAAATAGGGTGTCCTCCCCGGCTCAGCGGCACAATCCTTGCGCCGCAACAGTCCCCAGAGCCGGGTGGACGGGGCGCATCATAAAGACACAGTCCTGCGATGTCCCGCATACAAATCTGAACAAATATTGCCGTTTTGAGCCTAGCCTAATCGCCCGGCGATTTCGTCCTTGATCAGCAGCCGTTTCTTCTTCAGGTTTTCCACTTTCTCATCGCTGGCACTGGCTTTTTCCGCCTCCAGCACATTCGCGTCGGCATCGTCATATTGAGTGAGCAGCGAATCCAGCCGTTTGTCGTCCGCCCTGCGCTTGTGAACGTCTTCCTTGCTGACACCCAAGTCCTGATACAGGTCGTGTTTCACTGGCATGGCGTACCTCCACAAATTGATCAATGGTCTACGCCCTTGAAGCTAGCCCATTCCAATGGGTCTTGTCATGTTTGAGGTCAATACAGTCCCGTTCGTCATGCAGCATGCGATGGGATCAAACCTTTGCCGTGCCCTGCCCTCCACTGTAGATCGCCACCCGAGGGAGACAGGTTTCATGAATCACGCTGCCACTGCTGCCGACACTCAATGCATCAACACGCTTCGCACCCTGGCCATGGACGCTGTACAGAAGGCCAATTCGGGGCATCCGGGCACGCCCATGGGCCTGGCGCCGGTGGGTTATACGTTGTGGAGTCGCTTCCTGCGTTATCACCCCGAACATCCCGATTGGCCTAACCGTGACCGTTTTGTGTTGTCAGTGGGGCATGCGTCGATGCTGCTGTATTCGCTGTTGCATCTGGCCGGTGTGGTGGAGATTGACGCCCACGGCCAGCGCTCCGGCCAGCCGGCCATCAGCCTCGACGATATCAAGCAGTTCCGGCAGATGGGTTCCAAGACCCCAGGCCACCCCGAATACCGCATGACCACCGGCGTGGAAACCACCACCGGCCCGCTCGGCCAGGGCTGCGCCAACAGCGTGGGCATGGCCATGGCCCAGCGTTGGCTGGCCGAACGCTTCAACCGCGACGGCCAGGTGCTGTTCGACTACGACGTCTACACCCTGTGCGGTGACGGCGACATGATGGAAGGCATCAGCAGCGAAGCGGCCTCCATGGCCGGCCACTTGAAGCTGGATAACCTGTGCTGGATCTACGACAACAACACCATCAGCATCGAGGGCCACACTGAACTGGCCTTCAGCGAAGACGTGATCAAACGCTTCCAGGCCTACGGCTGGCACACCCAGCACGTCACCGACGCCAATGACTTGCAGGCGTTGAGCGTGGCGCTGGAAACCTTCAAGGCCAATACCGGCGCGCCGACCCTGATCGTGGTCGACAGCGTGATCGGCTATGGCTCGCCGCACAAACACAACACCGCCGCCGCCCACGGCGAGCCTCTGGGCGAAGACGAGATTCGCCTGACCAAGGCTGCCTATGGCTGGCCGCAGGATTCGAACTTCCTGGTGCCCGACGAACCCCGCACGGTACTGCGCGATGCCCTCTACGAACGCGCCGAACCGCTGTTCGCCGAATGGAACCAGACCCTGGCATCCCTCGACCCGCAACGGGCCGATGAACTGCACCGGATGCGCGCCGGCGAAATGCCCGAGCAATGGCAGGCGCACCTGCCCAGCTTCGCCGCCGATGCCAAGGGCGTCGCCAGCCGGGCCTCCGGCGGCGAGGTATTGAATGCCTTCGCCCAACAGATCCCCTGGTTGCTGGGCGGCTCGGCGGATCTGTCGCCGTCGACCAAAACCAACCTGACGTTCGACGGCGCCGGGCGCTTCAGCGCCGATGACTACAGCGGGCGAAACCTGCACTTCGGCATCCGCGAGCACGCCATGGGCGCAATTGCCAATGGTATGGCGCTGTCCTACCTGCGCCCGTACACCTCGACCTTCCTGGTGTTCAGCGACTATATGAAGCCACCGATCCGCCTGGCGGCGATCATGGAATTGCCGGTGATTTTCGTGTTTACCCATGACTCCATCGGCGTGGGTGAAGACGGGCCGACGCACCAACCGATCGAACACCTGACCCAACTGCGCGCCACGCCAGGGCTGCTGACTCTGCGCCCGGGCGACGCCAATGAAACCCTGGAGTTGTGGAAGGTGGCCCTGGCGCAAACCCATCGGCCAAGCTGCATGGTGCTGTCGCGCCAGGCGCTGCCAACCCTGGATCGCACCCAGTATGCGTGCGCCTCCGGTGCGGCCAAAGGTGCCTATGTATTGGCCTCTGCGGATAAGCCTGAAGTCATTCTGATCGCGACAGGCAGTGAGGTCAGCCTGGCGGTGGCTGCCTACGAGCAACTCAAGGGCGAAGGCGTGGCCGCGCAAGTGGTATCGATGCCGAGTTGGGAGTTGTTTGAAGACCAGGATCAAGCCTACCGCGACGGCGTCTTGCCGCCTGCGATAAAAGCGCGGGTGGTGGTGGAACAGGCGGGGCCCCTGGGTTGGGATCGCTATGTCGGGCAAACCGGTGCCAAGGTGGTGATGAACAGCTTTGGCGCGTCGGCGCCATTGGCCAAGTTGCAGGAGAAGTTCGGGTTTACCGTGGAGAATGTGGTGAAGCTGGCCAAGGAGCAGATCCAGCATAACCTCACTGACTAGCGCTTGGCTTAATGCGGGAGGGGGCTTGCTCCCTCCCACATTTGGTCATCAACAACTGCTAGATCAGCGCCTGGGTTAGATAAGGCGCGGTTCGGCTGTGCTTGCTTTTGGCAACCTTGTGCGGCGTACCACACGCCACCACCTTCCCGCCCAGGTCCCCTGCCCCCGGCCCGATATCAATGACCCAGTCACTCTGGGCCACCACGCGCATCTCATGCTCGACCACGACCACGGTATGCCCCGCATCGACCAGTTGATTCAACTGGCTGAGCAAGCGATCGACATCCTTGGGGTGCAAGCCGGTGGTCGGCTCGTCGAGCACATACAACGTAGCGCCGCGGGCGTTGCGTTGCAGTTCGCTGGCGAGCTTGATGCGCTGGGCTTCACCGCCGGACAGTTCGGTGGCCGGCTGGCCAAGGCGCAGATAGCCCAGGCCGATATCGCGCAGCACCTGCAGCGAGCGCAGTACGCCAGGCTGCTCGGCAAAGACTTCCACTGCCTGCTCGACCGTCAAGCCCAGCACCTGGGCGATGTTCAAACCCTGCCATTTGATCGCCAGGGTTTCGGGGTTGTAACGCGCACCGTGGCAAGTGGGGCATGGCGCGTACACGCTGGGCATAAACAGCAGCTCAACGCTGACAAAGCCTTCACCCTCGCAGTTCGGGCACCGCCCCTTGGCGACATTGAACGAAAACTGCCCGGCGTCGTAAGCGCGTTTCTTGGCCGCCGGCGTAGCGGCGAACAGCTTGCGCACGTTGTCGAACAGCCCGGTGTAGGTCGCCAGGTTAGAGCGCGGCGTGCGGCCGATAGGTTTCTGGTCCACCTGCACCAGGCGGCGAATGTGTTCCAGCCCGGCACTGATGCGCCCGCCACTGGCTTGCGGTGCGGCGTCTTCCAGGCTTGGCTCGTCGTCATTTTCCAGCACGCGCCCAAGGCCCGTGGCCACCAGCTCCAGCAACGCCTGGCTGACCAGGCTGGATTTGCCCGAGCCGGAAATACCGGTTACCGCGGTAAAGCAGCCCAGCGGGAAGTCCACCTTCAGGTCATCGAGGTTATTGCGCGTCACGCCTTCGAGCTTCAGCCAGGCAGTGGGCGCGCGCCGCTCCACGTTGGCCGGGCGCTGTGGAGCAAACAGGTATTCACGGGTCTGCGACGCCTCGATAGCCTCCAACCCCGCAGGCGGCCCGCTGTACAGCACCTGCCCGCCATGTTCACCGGCTGCCGGGCCCACGTCGATCAACCAGTCGGCGCGGCGCATGGTTTCCAGGTCGTGCTCCACTACAAACAATGAATTGCCCGCGGCCTTCAAGCGCTCAAGCGCACTGAACAACGCTTCGCCATCCGCCGGATGCAGACCCGCCGAGGGCTCGTCCAGCACATAGATGACGCCGAACAGCTGTGAGCCCAACTGGGTGGCCAGGCGCAAACGCTGCAACTCTCCGGAGGACAAGGTCGGCGTGCTGCGTTCCAGCGACAGATAGCCCAGCCCCAACTCGATCAGGGTGTTCACCCGCTCGAGCAAGTCCTGGGCGATGCGTTGGGCTGCCAGGCGCTTTTCCACCGACAATTTCATCTTGTCCTGCCCCGCCGCCACCGGCCGCAGCAATTGGGCCAATTGCGCCAGGGACAGTTGCGACAACTCTCCAATATCCACCCCGGCAAACTTCACCGACAGTGCCGCCTGGGTCAGGCGCTTGCCGTGGCATAACGGGCAGGCACTGCCTTGCATGAACTGCGACACACGCTTTTTCATGAGCGCGCTTTGGGTATGGGCGAAGGTGTGCAGGATGTAGCGCCGTGCGCCGCTGAAAGTGCCCTGGTAGCTGGGTTCGAGCTTGCGTTTCAACGCATCGCGGGTCTGCTGCGGGGTAAAGCCGGCGTATACCGGCACGGTGGGGGTTTCTTCGGTGAACAGGATCCAGTCGCGCTGTTTTTTCGGCAGGTCACGCCAGGGGATGTCGACGTCATAGCCCAGGGTCACAAGGATGTCGCGCAGGTTCTGGCCCTGCCAGGCCAGCGGCCAGGACGCCACCGCACGCTGGCGGATGGTCAAGGACGGATCGGGCACCATCAGCGCTTCGGTCACTTCATACACGCGGCCCAAGCCATGGCATTGCGGGCACGCGCCCTGGGGCAGGTTCGGGGAAAAGTCCTCGGCATACAGCATGGCCTGCCCCGGCGGGTAGCTGCCGGCGCGTGAATACAGCATACGGATCAAGCTCGACAGCGTGGTGACGCTGCCCACCGAAGAGCGCGCACTCGGCGTGCCGCGTTGCTGTTGCAGGGCCACCGCCGGCGGCAAGCCCTCGATGCTGTCCACATCCGGCACGCCCACCTGGTCGATCAAGCGTCGCGCATAGGGCGCCACCGATTCGAAATAGCGACGCTGCGCCTCGGCATACACGGTGGAAAACGCCAGGGACGATTTGCCGGAGCCGGATACCCCGGTAAACACCACCAGGGCATCGCGTGGAATATCCACATCGACGTTACGCAGATTATGTTCACGGGCGCCACGCACCCTGACAAAGCCCGGTTGCTGGGCGGTAACCGCAGGGATGTTGCGCTGTGATGTCATGGGCAACCTTGTCTTGCACTGAGCACCCTGCGCACGCGTTGAGTCAGGGCCTCGGGGCTGTAGGGTTTGCTCAGCAAGTGGATGTCGGCGCCGAGCAAATGATTGGAGGACAGGATGTCGCGGGTGTGGCCGGAGGTGAACAGCACCGCCACCGGCGGGTTCTGCGTACGCGCCCAAGTGGCCAGGTCAGTGCTCTTGACCCGGCCTGGCATCACCACGTCGGTGAAGATCAGGTCCGGCGCTGCGCCGCGCTGCAACACCTGCATCGCGCGGTCGCCGTCTTCGGCGGTCAATACGGTATAACCCGACTGCTGCAGCAACTCGACCACCGTCAGGCGCACGCCTTCGTTGTCCTCGACCACCAGGATGGTTTCCTGGCCGCCACCTTGCGGGTCCACGTCACTGTAGTCGTCGAGGCACTCGGGCTCCAGGCTGTGGGGGAAGTACATCTGCACCAGTGAGCCCTTGCCCTCCTCGCTCCACATATCCACATGCCCGCCGCTTTGGCGCACAAAACCAAACACCATGCTCAACCCCAGACCGGTGCCGTGGCCTTCGCGTTTGGTGGTAAAGAAGGGTTCGAAGGCGCGCTTGAGGGTGGCCTGGGACATGCCCACACCGGTGTCAGCCACCGCCAGGCGCACGTACTCGCCGGGCTTGATGCTTTTGCCGATACAATCGTCAGGGTTGAGGATGACGTTTTCCCCGGTGATCCGAATCACCCCTTCGCCCTGCATGGCATCCCGGGCGTTGATAGCCAGGTTGAGCAAGGCGTTTTCCAGCTGGTTGCGGTCGACATTGATGCACCAGGAGTCCTGGGGCAATTGCACGTCGATATGGATGGTTTCCCCCAGCGCCCGTTGCAGCAACTCGCCCAGGCCGGCATAAATGCGCTGCGGGTTGTACACCGCGGGTGATAACGGTTGGCGACGGGCAAACGCCAGCAATTGCGATGACAACTTGGCCCCACGCTCGACTGCCGCGATGGCCGCGTTCACGCGACGTTGCACCTGGCAATTGTCCGGCTCATGCCGGGCAAGCAAATGCAGATTGCCGGCGATCACTTGCAGCAGGTTATTGAAGTCATGGGCCACGCCCCCGGTCAGGCCGCCAATCGCTTCCAGCTTTTGTGACTGGCGCAACTGGTCTTCGGCGGCAGAGCGCGCCTGCACCTCGGCGGCCACGCGTTGCTCCAGATTATGGGTAAGCTCCTGGCGCACCCGCTCGGACTTCACCAGCTCGGTGGTTTCCACCACAATCGCCAGCACGCCGGCCGGCTGCTGGTTGTCACCCGCCACCGGGCTGTAGTAGAGGTCCAGCCACACGCTTTCCGGTCGGCCGTGACGCGACAGCACCAGTTCCTTGTTATTGAACGACAAGGTACCGCCCGCCAGGCACGTATCCACCACATGCCGATTGAACTCGGCCACTTCCGGCCAGCCCAGTTCCACCGGCGTGCCCAACAGGTAAGGATGGCGCCCGCCGGCAAATGCCGAATAGCTGTCGTTGTAGATCATGTACCCCGCCTGCCCCCACAGCATCACCATCGGTACGGGTGAGGCCAGCATCATTTGCACGGTGCAAGCCAGGCTTGTGGACCACTGATCCAAAGGGCCAAGGTCGGTAGTTGACCAGTCAAAGGTGCGTATCCGCTGAGCCATTTCGCCGGCCCAGCCTTCACAGCCGTGGGGGTTGGATAAAAATTGCATCATTGGGCTCTGTGCGCAGGAGAGGACGATCGCAAGTTTTGGAGCGCGCCGACGGTGGATGGTTTCATCTTGTGTACGCTGGAATGCAGAAACCACTGAACTCAATGAAAATCCCGGCTGCGCACCACCATGCCATCCAACAGCGGCGTCAAATCGGTCAGGCGCCCTGCGATCAAATGCCGCACCTCGCCCACCGCCTCCCAGCGCCCATCCACCTTGAGCAGGCGCGACCCCACCAGCGCCCGGCGCTGGCGCTCGGCCAGGTCGCGCCAGACCACTACATTGAGGTTGCCGAATTCATCTTCGAGGGTGACAAAGGTCACGCCACTGGCCGTACCAGGGCGCTGGCGACCGGTCACCAACCCGGCGATGCTCACATTGCGCCCATGCGCCACCGCCAGCAACTCTTGGGAACTGCGGCAGCGTCGCTTGCGCAGCTCGGCGCGCAACAAGGCCAAGGGGTGCGGCCCAAGGGTGGTGCCCAGCGTGGCGTAATCGGCTTGCAGGTCCTCGCCTACGCTGGGCGCGGGTAATGCCACCACGGTTTCATCCTGACCTGGCTGGCCGGCAAACAAGCCGAGCTGCTTGTGCACACCGGCCACGTCCCAGCGCGCCTGGTGTCGGTTGCCGGCCAGGGCGCGCAACGCACCGGCATCCGCCAGCAGCGCCTGGGCCCGGGCATCCAGGCCGGCGCGTGCGTCCAGGTCGGCGATGTCGCTGAACGGTTGCCGGTGGCGTGCGGCTTCGATACGCCGCCCGTCGTCCTCGCGAAACCCCGAGATCATGCGCAAGCCCATACGAATCGCCGGTTGCTGGCCGTCGATGGGCTCCAGGCTGCAATCCCAGTCACTGGCCTGCACATCCACCGGGCGAATCTGCAAGCGATGGCGCCGGGCGTCCTGCAGGATCTGGTCCGGGCTGTAGAAACCCATGGGCCAGCTATTGATCAGGGCGCAGGCAAAGGCCGCCGGCTCATGGCATTTGAGCCAGCAACTGGCGTAGGTCAACAGGGCAAAACTGGCCGCGTGGGACTCGGGGAAACCATAGCTGCCAAAGCCTTTGATCTGCTCGAAAATCTGCGCGGCAAAGGCTTCGGTGTAGCCGTTGCCGAGCATACCGTCGCGCAGCCGCTTCTGGTGCGGCTCCAGGCCACCGTGACGTTTCCAGGCGGCCATGGAGCGGCGCAACTGGTCGGCCTCGCCAGGGCTGTAGTCGGCGGCGACCATCGCGATCTGCATCACTTGTTCCTGGAATAAAGGGATACCCAAGGTGCGTTTGAGCACGGCCTCCAATTCGGGTGAAGGATAGGTTTCTGCTTCCTCTTTGTTTCTGCGGCGCAAATACGGATGCACCATGCCGCCCTGAATCGGCCCAGGGCGCACGATGGCGACTTCGATCACCAGGTCATAGAACGTTTGCGGCTTGAGCCTGGGCAACATCGACATCTGCGCCCGCGATTCGATCTGGAACACGCCGATGGTGTCAGCCTTGCTGATCATGGCGTAGGTCGCCGGATCCTCCTTTGGGATGCCTGCCAGGCTCAAATCCAGGTTGCGATGCCGACGCAACAAATCGAAACAGCGGCGGATTGCGCTGAGCATACCGAGGGCGAGGATATCCACCTTGAGCAGGCCGACGGCATCGAGGTCATCCTTGTCCCACTGGATGATGGTGCGCTCGGCCATGGCCGCATTTTCCACTGGTACCAGGGTGTCCAGCGGGTATTCGGAAATCACGAAACCGCCGGGGTGCTGGGACAGGTGCCGGGGAAAGCCGATCAGTTGCCGGGTGAGCGTCAGCACGCGGCGCAGCAGTGGGCTGTCCGGATCGAAACCGCTTTCACGCAGGCGTTCAAGAGGTGGCGCGTCATCACTCCAGCGCCCGCAGCAGTCGGCCAACGCGTTGATCTGGTCTGGTGGCAGCCCGAGGGCCTTGGCTACATCGCGCACTGCGCCGGCGGCGTGGTAGCTGCTGACCACCGCCGTCAACGCTGCACGATTGCGGCCGTAGCGCTGGAATACGTATTGCAGCACTTCTTCGCGGCGCTCGTGCTCGAAGTCTACGTCGATGTCCGGCGGTTCATTGCGCTCTTTGGAAAGGAAGCGCTCGAACAGCAAGTCGCTCAAGCTCGGGTTGATTTCGGTGATACCCAAGGCAAAACACACCGCCGAATTGGCCGCCGAGCCACGGCCCTGACACAGGATCGAGCGGCTGCGGGCGAAGCGCACGATGTCGTGCACCGTGAGGAAATAACTTTCGTAGCCCAACTCGCTGATCAGCAGCAGTTCCTTGTCGATCTGCTGCAAGGTCTTGGCATCGACGCCCTCGGGCCAGCGCCGGGCAATGCCTTCTTCGGTCACCGCACGCAACCAGGAGGCGGCGTCATGACCTGTCGGCACCAGTTCGCGTGGGTAGTGATAGCGCAACTGGCTGAGGTCGAAGGTACAACGCCGCGCAATCGCCAGGGTTTCGTCAAGCAGCGCTTGCGGGTACAGCGCGGTCAGGGCATCGAGGCTGCGCAAGTGCCGCTCGCCATTGGGATGCAACAAGGTACCGGCGTCGGCCACCGCGACGTGATGGCGGATGGCGGTCATGGTGTCTTGCAGGGCACGGCGGCCACGAGCATGCATGTGCACATCGCCGCAAGCCACCGCCGGGATCTGCAACCGGGCGGCCAGGTCCAGGCGCTGCTCCAGGTGGCGCCCATCGTCCTGGCCGCAATGCAACTGCACTGCCAGCCACAGGCGCCCGTTGAAAGTGCGGCACAGCCATTGGATCGAGGCCTGGGTGTCATGGTCCTGCGCCACCCACAGCGCCAACAGGCCGGGCAATGGTTGCTCGAAGTCTTCCTGCAGCAGGCGGTAACGGCCTTTTTCAGCACGGCGACGGGCCAGGGTGATCAGACGGCACAGATGCTGGTAGCCGTTGAGGTCTTGCACCAGCAGCACCAGTTTGGGGCCGTTTTCGATGCGCACTTCACTGCCGATAATCAGCGGCAAATCCACCGCTTTCGCTGCTTGCCAGGCCCGTACGATGCCCGACAAGGTGCATTCATCAGTGATTGCCAGGGCGCTGTAGCCCTGGTGTTTGGCCCGCTGGAACAGCTCCAGTGCACTGGAGGCACCGCGCTGGAAGCTGAAGTTGGACAGGCAATGCAGTTCGGCGTAACTCATGCGCTACTCGCTCCTACCGAGCTCATGCAAACCAGCCTTGCAGCCACAGTCCATCGCTGCACCCCACATTGCGGTAGGCCCAGCCTTGCTGGCCGGCGCGGGTCTGGATCAGGTAATAGTCGCGGCGGATATCGGCGCCATCCCACCAGCCGGATTCGATGCGCTCCGGGCCCATCAGAATGTGCACGCCCTGCTCGGCCAGCAGCGTCGGTTCGGACAGCAACCAGCCGGGGCGCCGCACCTTGTTCAAGCTCGGGCATGGACGGCTGTCGGTCGCGGCTTGCCAGGCGCATTCGGGACGATGGTCAGCGTGAAAGCGCAGGCCCTGCACCGCCTCATCCCCCAGGCGCGCACGCAAGCGTTCGCGCAATTGTTCCCACGGCAGGGTTTGCTGCGGGCGGTCGTCGAACAGGTCCTGGCGCTGGGGCACGAACACCGGCAAGTCCTCGGCCACCAGACGCAAACCGCGCACCGGCGAGGTGACCTGGACCTGTTCCAGGCGGCCACGGGCCAGTTCGAACAGCATCAAAGGCTCACGCTCGGCACTGAGCAAGCCCACCTTGATCACGCTGTCGGGCGCCTGGGCATGTTCCAGGTGCAGGTCAAAGCGCTGCACGCCACTGTCGCGCCCGCAAAGGAAGGCCGACAAGTCGCCGGTCAAGCGCCGCAATGGAAACAGCAAGGCCTGGTGGGATTGCACATCGAAGTTCAACTCGATGCGCGCCTCGAACTGGTCCGGCGGCTGATAGAACGCCAGGGCCAAGGGGCGTTGCCCGCTCAGGGCGTCGAGGTGCTTGAGCAGGCTGGCGTCAAAACGTCGCGCCAGGGTATGCCGCGGCAATGCCTGCACCTGGGCCAGGGTGCGCAGGCCCATGCGTGACAAGGCGGTGGCGGCCTGCGGGTCAAGACCGGCGCGGTCGACAGGCAGTGGCGCCAGGGCCTGCATCAAGGCGTTGTCATCGGCCACGGCCAGGCCATCGTAAAGGTTTGCCAACACCCGCGCCGCCGCCGGATTGGGCGCTGCGACGATGCGGTGACGAAAGCCAAGGTCGGTCAACTCCTTGCGCAAGCGCGCCTCGAACTGCGACCAGGGCCCAAACAGGCCCAGGCTCGATTCGATCTCGAACAACAAGGCGCGCGGGTAATACAGGCTGACCTGGGAACTGAAACGGTAGGCCCAGGCGGCAAGCAACTGCTGCAAGCGCTCGATTTCCAGAGGGTCGTATTCCACACAGGCAAAGCCCTTGGCCAGGGCATGGGCTGCCGTCAACGATTGACCAGGGCGCAAGCCCAGGGCACGGGCGGCGGCGTTGACGGTTTGCAGCACACGCCGCTGCGGCGTGCCGGCCAGCAGTGCCAGAGGCTGGTCAGGTTCGGGATGCACACGCTGCGCCCCGTCCAGCGCCAATTGCGGGAATACGATACAGACCCAACGCATGGCAACCTCAATGCCCCGCCAGGGCAATCGGTGCCGGATGGGCCAACCCGCCTCGGCACTTGAGCACGCGCACTTGTGCAGGCTTTGCCTCGACCGCCAGGCGCAAGGCCGCGGGCGAGGCATTGACCGCCTCATTCAAGGAGCGCCAGGCAAATGCCAGGGTCTGTCCGGTTTCCGCCGCCACCTGCAAGCGCCGCAAGGCCCGATCATCGGCCTTGCGCGGCCAGCACAACACCGCACCGCAACTGCCGGAGCGCAGGCATTGTTCCACCGCCCACAGCGCATCGCGCTCCTGGGCCTGGATAATGGAAAGCTGACGCACATCTACCCCGGCGTTCTGCCAGGCATGGGGATACGGCGTATAGGGCGGCGCCACCAGCACAATGCGCTCACCCAGGGCCGACAAGCGTGCCAGGGTTGGCAGCACCAGTTGCAATTCGCCCACCCCGTCCTTGGCCATGAGGATTTCACTCAAGGCCGCTTCCGGCCAGCCGCCAGTGGGCAGCACCGCATCCAGCGCCGCCAGCCCCGTGGGGTGCACGCTGGCCGGTGGTGCGGCGGGCCGGCCCTTCCAGATTCGCCCGCCATTGAACAGCGAGTCCAGGGCAACCACGGCGCCCATCAGCCTTGCCTCACCAGGCCACAGAACACCCCTTCGATGGCCAGGTCCTGGTCGGGGCCGACCACAATGGGTTGATATGCCGGGTTGCGCGGCAATAAACGCACCCGCTCGCCGTTGCGCTCGAAGCGCTTGATGGTGACCTCACCATCCAGACGCGCCACCACAATCTGCCCGTTCAAGGCTTCGGCACTGCGACGTACGCCCACCAGGTCGCCGTCGAGAATGCCATCTTCGATCATCGAATCGCCCTGTACTCGCAGCAGGTAGTCAGGGGTCTTGGCGAAAGTGGCCGGATCCAGTTGCAAGTGGCTGTGCACGTCCGCATCGGCACCGATGGGCCGGCCAGCCGCCACGCGGCCAAGTACCGGGACATCCAGCCACTCGGGACGCGCGGGTTGATTGAGCAAACGAATGCCACGGGCCTGGTTGGGGTTGACCTCAATGAAACCGGCTTCGGTCAAGGCCACCACATGCTTGCGGGCGACGCTGCGCGAGGCGAAGCCGAACGTCTCGGCGATCTCGGCGAGGCTGGGGGGCTGGCCTTGGTGCGCGATGCGCTCGCGAATGAAGGTCAGGATGGCGGTACGGCGGGGAGTCAGGTTGGTCATGGAGTACATTTGTACTCCTGTAGGAAACTTCTGACAACAACCGTCAGTCGGCGATCAACTGCCTGGTCATCACCGCATAAATATCTACACAACTTTGTAGCTACCGCACGTAACCACGCGCTTCAGCCAGCAATTATTTGAAGCCGCCCAGCAACCCAAGCAATTGTTATGGGTGCCCGGTGCCAGCCATAACAACAGCATGAGCCTGGCCGCTCGCAACTATGGCAAGGCGCTGGAAAACCTGATGCGCACGCAGATACCCGCCCGGGAAGTGACACACTCCACAGGGCGCGACAACGCGTCATAAATACACTTTTCGACACTGGGTTCGCGTTTGGCTGTCAAGCGCAAACCCTGCCCATACTGGCCCGAAACACAAGTTGATCAAATAATGATCTTCACGCAAATCGCCAACGCAGCCGGGCCTTTGCAAAGTTATCCACAGAGATACCCACGGTTTTCGTGGACAACTCTTTTTATATTTTTACGTTTTTTTGCTCAGGCAGCACTTTCAGGAAAGGTGCCAGGCAGCAAAATTTCGCGGTTCACATCGCGTATATCGTTATAGCCACACAGCGCCATCGACACGTCCAACTCACGGGCGATGATATCGAGCGCCTTAGTCACGCCCGCCTCACCCATCGCCCCCAGGCCATACAAGTGCGGGCGACCGATCATGGTGCCCCTGGCGCCCAGCGCCATGGCCTTGAGCACGTCCTGGCCGGAACGAATACCACCGTCGAGCCACACTTCAATACGGTTGCCTACGGCCTCAACAATGGCGGGCAACTGGCTGATACTCGACGGCGCGCCATCGAGTTGCCGACCACCGTGGTTGCTCACCACCAACGCATCCGCGCCGGAGTCGGCCGCCAGGCGCGCATCCTCCACGTCAAGGATGCCCTTGATGATCAACTTGCCGCCCCAGCACCGCTTGATCCACTCCACATCGTCCCAACTCAGGCGCGGGTCAAATTGCTGGGCAGTCCAGGACGACAGCGAACTCATGTCGGCCACACCCTTCACATGCCCGACGATATTGCCGAAGCCACGCCGCTGGGTGCCGAGCATACCCATGACCCAGCGCGGTTTGGTCATCATGTTGAGGATATTGGGCAGGGTCAGTTTGGGCGGCGCCGACAAGCCGTTGATCAAGTCCTTGTGGCGTTGCCCCAGGATCTGCAAGTCCAGCGTCAGCACCAGCGCATCCACCCCGGCAGCCTTGGCGCGTTCGATCAGTTGCTCGATAAACCCACGGTCGCGCATCACATAAAGCTGGAACCAGAATGGCTGGCCGACATGCTCGGCAATGTCTTCCAGCGAGCAAATACTCATGGTCGACAAGGTGTAGCGCAGGCCGAACGCCGCAGCGGCTCGTGCGGTCAGGATCTCGCCATCGGCATGTTGCATGCCTGCCAGGCCGGTAGGTGCCAGGGCCACGGGCATGGCCATGTCCTGGCCAATCATGCTGGCGCGGATCGAACGCTCATCAATATTGCGCGCCACGCGCTGACGGAACTTGATGCGCGCAAAATCGCTTTCATTGGCGCGGTAGGTGCTCTCAGTCCAGGAGCCGGAATCGGCGTAGTCGTAGAACATCCGGGGCACACGTTTTTGCGCCAGCTTGCGTAAGTCTTCGATGGTTGTGATCAACGACATCGGGTCACCTCTCCCTGAACTGAACACAGAGAGTAACCGGCCATCGCCCACGCAACCAGCCGTTGCGTTTAACGCGCCCGACGATTAATCTCGCACAAACCCGCAAAACAGCGCACAAACATGCACAACACCCATCAAGCCATTGACCTGCCTTCCCTGCGCAAACAAAAAATTCTGTTGTTGCTCGAACGCGACGGCAAGGTCATGGCTTCCGAGCTGGTCGAGCATTTCGCCGTGTCCCAGGACACCATTCGCCGCGACCTCGGCGAACTCGCCGCCGCCGGTTTACTGCAGCGCGTACACGGCGGCGCCCTGCCCCGGCCCAAGGACACCGGCAAGGATTTCTTCACTCGTGTCGGCGAAACCACCGAGGTCAAACGCCACCTCGCGCGCCTGGCGGCCGAGCGAGTTGAAGACGGCCAGATCGTACTGTTCGACTCCGGCTCCACTACCCTGCAGATCGCTCAGTCACTGCCGCACGACATTCACCTGACGGTGGTCACCCCATCACCGATGATCGCCATCGCCCTGGCGGACCATCCGCATGTAACGGTGATCCTGGCCGGCGGCCAACTCAATCCCGCCACCCTTTCAACCGGCGGCCATGAAACGCTGCGCCTGATCCAGAGCGTCAAGGCCGACCTGCTGTTTACCGGCGTCTGCGCACTGCACCCGCAAGTGGGCATTACCTCGCTGCATTTTGCCGAAGTGGCAGTCAAGCAAGCCTTGATCGACAGCGCGTCCCAAGTGGTTGCAGTGACAACCTCAGACAAACTCGGTGCAGTGGAACCGTTTGTGGTGGCACCGTGCAGCCGTATTCATACGCTGATTACCGAGTGGGATGCGCCGGGGGTGGAGGCGTATGAGCAATTGGGCTTGGAGGTGCAGCGGGTGATGGTTCAGTGACGCAGCAACGACTGATGAATGCGGCGCTCTCCGGTTTTTCGCGAGCGAGCTCGCTCCTACAGAAAAGCAAAAACCTGCCGCTGGACATCACACGCAGGCTCAGAACAGCACATCCGCGGCATCGCGCATAAAAATCTCGACCGTCTTGGGACCTACGCCGTCGAACGCCGCCAAGCGTTGTTCAAACGCCTGGCGATCTTCGCTGGCCTGCCGAATCCCGGTAATCTTGCCGCCGTAATCGGCATTGAGCCGGGCACTCAGGTCCAACAGGCGCTGCGCCGTGGTTTCGTCATACCGCACGTAATGCGCCCGCCCCAACATCGCCACTAACTCCCGCGATGTACAGTGCTGCAATTTGCGCGGCGTATCACGCCCCTCCTCCTCAACGATCACCTTGTAAGCCTGGGCAGCGATGGGCGCCTGGATGCGTTTGCCCATCAGGAAGCTGGCGATGAACCACTTGAACAGACTGGCGTCATCATCGGGTTTTAGCTCGATGCCCAACTGGGCAGCGCTGATGGAGCGGGCCATGCTCAATGCCCTTTGTCGAGCTTCTCGTTGATCGCATCCGTCTGGCGTTCAATGTCCTTGATCGAGGTGGGTGTCACCACTTTGTCGATGGTTTCGGTCTTCGGGTTCGCACGCTCCAGCGTCTGCCCTTTCAAACCTTCAGCCTTACCCTTCTGCGCGTCTTCAGAGCTGACGGGGTCGGGGGTTTTATCGGCGCTCTTGTGTTCGTTCACAGTGCAATCTCCTGCCTATAACGGCCTTCCAAACAGTGGCGGCCTTATGCAGCAGAACACACTGAATTTGAATTGGTTCAAGGAAATTGCCACACCCTACCGCTGGGCAAACACGCGCAAAAAAAAAAATAAACCTTTTGCTCGCCCTCCCGCTCAACACTTGGGTACGGCATCGCGCCATTTCCTGAGGAGAGACACCATGACAACTCGACTGATGAAACAAATGGGCCTGACGTTCGCACTCGTTGCCGGCTCGATTTCGACCGCTATGGCGGCCACGTCCAACGACTTTGTCGACAACGCCGCCGAGGGCGGTATTACCGAGGTGGAAGCCGGCAAGCTGGCGCTGGAAAAAAGCAGCTCGGCAGACGTAAAAACCTTTGCGCAGCATATGGTGACCGACCATACCAAAGCCAATAACGAGCTGATGGCCTTGGCAAAAAAACTCGATATCGAGGTTCCGGATGACGCCGCCCTGACCGACAAGGCGAAGAAAGCGATTCTGGAAATGCGCGACGAATCGTTCGACAAGGCCTACGCCAACAACCAGGTGGCCGCCCATGAAAAAACCGTAGAACTGTTCAAGAAAGAAGCGGCCTCTTCGGACAATGCCGAGCTGAAGGCTTTCGCCACCAAGACGCTGCCAACCCTTGAAGCTCACTTGAAAATGGCCAAGGAACTGCAAAGCAAATACGCCAAATAATCAACCTGACACCGGAGGCATCTGAGTATGAGTTCGCAACTCACGGGTAAGAAAATCCTCGTCATCACGTCCAACACCGGGATCGAGCGCGACGAGCTGCTCAAACCCCTGGAAACCCTGCGTGGCTATGGCGCGACGGTGACGCACGCCTCCAGCAAGGGCGGCACCACCCAGACCTTTGTCGGCGATACCGAAAAGGACGGGACAGTTGAGTCCGATGTGCAATTGTCTGATGTGGTCGGCAGCAACTTCGATGCATTGGTCATCCCGGGCGGGACGGTGAATGCCGACACTTTGCGTCAGGATGCCGCGGCGCTGCGCTTGATCAACGAGTTCGCTCAGGCCGGCAAGACCATCGCAGCGATCTGCCACGGCCCGTGGGCGCTGATCGACGCAGGCCTGGTCAAGGGCAAAACCCTGACCTCGTACAAAAGCGTACGCATCGACTTGGAAAACGCTGGCGCTGCGGGCGTAGTGGATGCTGAGGTCAAGGAATGCAAAGCCAATGGCTGGACCTTGATCACCTCACGGACGCCGGACGATTTGCCGGCGTTCAATGAGGCGATTGCCAGAGCTGTGGCCGGCTGATCATGGTTAACGAATGACAACAGGCGCCCATGGGCGCCTGTTTTTATATGGCTCACCGACTCAGCTCTTGCGATGCTCGGCCATCTCGCGCTTGGGGCCGAACATCGCCCATGCGATCAACCCCAACAGCGGCACGAAAACCAGTACCACCACCCACAGTCCCTTGGTCTCCCAGCCACCGGTACTGCGCAAGACGATATTGATCGCCCACAGTTCCAAGAGCAGCAGAATCACTGCCAATATGATCCAGATATATTCTATTTGCATGATTCACCTCCTGAGGTCTAAAGGTTAGGTCAAGCAGATCGCTCAAGGGTTCCATTAGAATTTTCAGGAACGCTCACGCGAGCCCGGCACGTGACCGGCAGGAGTGCGTTGTGCAATCTCGAAAGGGCCAGACCATGCAAGCTGCACGACGAACCCGCCCCTATAGACCCCTATCTATTTGATTTAAATAGTTATTTAACCCCTATTAAAGTTGGTACGGCTGATGCAATTCCCTCACTACGAGGCGTGCGTTTCGACATGCCCGACAACTACCCGTGAGGTTGCACATGAATGCCATCGACCTGCTTAAAGCCGACCATGAACGCGTCAAGACCCTGCTGACCCAACTAAGCGAGTCCACCGAGCGCGGGGTTAAAAAGCGCACCGAGTTGCTAGCCAAGCTCGAGATGGAAATCACCCTGCACACCAAGCTCGAAGAAGAAATCCTTTATCCCGCTTTTAGAAAAGCCGGTGGCAAGGAACAAGACATCATGTACCACGAGGCCAAGGAAGAGCACCGTACCGTCGACTCGCTGGTGCTGCCCGACCTGAAGCAGACCGAACCCTCCTCCACCGAATTTTCAGGCCGTGTGAAAGTGGTCAAGGAACTGCTTGAGCACCACATCGAAGAGGAAGAAACGGAGATGTTTCCCCAGGCGAAAAAACTGCTGGGCAAGGCAATACTTGAAGAGCTGGGGGCCGAAATGGAGGCGATGAAAGCGGCCTACAAAAAATCCTCGACCAGTAAATCTCTTGCGGCCTGATAGGCCCAGGTACGATCAGCCGTAATACGCGCGAGGGTGCCCCGGCCTACCTCTGGGTGAAGCGCATCGAGTGGTGCGCTACATCCGCTTGAAGGCCACATGGCGGTGCCTGTGAAGCGTGCAGGCATTGCGTCTCTCTCATCAGCGCTTCAAGCCCTACGACCAAACATGCGTCGCAATACCTGAGGCTCGCCTCGCAGCGAATGCACAAGCACCGCGCCGATATGCCCGACCATCAATACCAGCATCGTCCACCCCAGTTCGCTGTGGAAGTCGCGGCCCAGATCAATCATCCACTGCACCTTTTCGCCTTCCAGGCCCTCCATGATCGTCAGGCCAAACGCCGAAAATTCGCGACCGGAGCCGTACTGGCGCAGCAGCCCGATCACGGGGATCAGCAACATCAGCGCATACAGCGCGCCATGCCCGATCGATGACCAGCGGTTCACGCTTGGAGGACGACGGTGCCGGTGCAACAGGTTCCAGCTGGCCCGCAGTATCAGCAGCACCAGCAATAACAACCCTGTGGGCTTGTGATAGGGCCACAGCAGTTTGTCCACCGTAGAGTCGGAAGCCAGGTAGTGGGCCACCGCCGTGCAATAGATCCAGGTGAAAACCAGGGCCATCAACCAGTGCAGCGCCCGACTGACAACATCGTAGTGATCACTGGGCAAAGGGGTTGTCTCGAACATCTTCTTCATCGCAGCCTCTTGTGTTTTTGGCGTCGAACGTGAACATCGCACTCTTGCGGGTAAAAAAATACCGTTCCCATCAGCAGTATGAAAAAACAGTTTCATCCTACAAAAAGTTCGCGTTTCTTACGTCGCCTCACGTCATAGTTCGACCAGCACTTCAAGGCACCGGTTGCCAGCCGCTGAAGCCGGCCTGGCGGGTCAACGGGCACCAGGCAAAATCCCCTGCCGGGGCAGGCAACACCTGGCGTTCGATATCAGCCAGCGGCCTGCCCTTCCAATCGACAATCCGTGCGTCTTGCCAGGCCAGAACCACGCCCTGGGCCTGGCTTTGATCGGTTGTCACCCAGCACGCCGCCGCGGCAGCCATAAAGGTTTCTATCGGCTCGTTATCTATTTGCGCACGGTACATCGAGCCCAGCAGCCAGCGGCAGACGTTCAGATGGTAGGTCCAATCCAACGGCGGCTGATTGCGATAGGCCCAGGTCATAAAGCTGCGGAACAGGTTCAGCCCCTCCGGCGGGTCAAGCTTGAGCAATGCCGGGCAGATATCGAACAAGGTATGCCAATGGGGCAACAGGCGTGCATCCAGGTGCACAAAGCAACGGGCATTACTCGGGTAGTCGGGCAGCGCGGGCTCCGCGCGCAGGCGACGGGACGCCTTGCTGACCAGGCGGCTGGCGCCTGCAGGCAATAGTTGATTCATGGATAGCACCCATAATCGTGACGGCAGAATGCCCCCTGGTCTCAGGAGGCCCAAGGCATACGTCAGAATGCAGGGGAGGCGCGGGGGTTGGCCGAGGGCCAGGAGTAACGCGGTGGCGCCTTGTTGCGCCGCTCATGGCCCGGGCGCGGGGTTTGCCCGAGGCCAAGAAGCCAGGCCAGGCCGATCAGGAATACGATAGCGACGGTAATGGCGTTGCAGACCGGGCAGGCAAAGTAGTTCGAGATGTTGCTGGAACTCGGATCAGCCAACCCTTTGTCGGAAATTGACAGTTGGCCACCCTCTACCGAACAGAACAGCCCACCGATGCCGTTGAGCTGCTGGCCCATCATCTGACCGTGCCCCAAACCGCAGGCGAACAGGTTCATCAGCACGCAGAAGTACAGGGCCCAGGCGATCAGCGAACGGTCAGAGTGATGCAGTTTCATGGCGGCGACTCTACCACCGAAGCCGCAAAAGGATGAAGTACGGTGCGCCCCTGTGGCAGAACGTCGCAGATTACGCGCAGTGGCCAGGGTTGATAGACTCTGCACCCTTCTCGTTACTCCTTTTCCAAGCCTGGTGAGGCAGCTCCATTGCTTCGCAGGCGTTTCACAGGATGCATAGTTGATGAGTACGTTATTCACCCGCCGCAAAGTGCTGACCGGCATGGGCCTGTTGGGCCTGGGCAGCCTGCTGGGCGGCTGTGACTACACCCCCAAGCTGAACTTCAAGTACGGCAAGGACCTCAGTGACAAGATCATGGGCCGCACCTTCAAGCTCAAGAACACCGACGGCGAAACCGTCACCCTGAGTTCGTACAGCGGTTTGATGCCGGTGGTGTTCTTCGGCTTCACCCAATGCCCGGCCGTCTGCCCGACAGCCCTGGCACGCGCCGCCCAGGCCAAGAAGCTGATGGGCCGCGAGGGCAGGATCATGCAGGTGCTGTTCATCACCCTGGACCCCGAGCGCGACACTCCCGAGATTCTCAACAACTACGTCAAGGCTTTCGACCCCACCTTCGAAGCGCTCTACGGCACCCCGGAAGAAATCGCCGTGGCCGCCAAGGAGTTCGGGATCTTTTATGAAAAGATCCCCGCCGGCGACACCTACACCCTGTCCCACACCGCCACCAGCTTCGTGTTCGACACCCGTGGCTACCTGCGCCTTGGCTTGCAGGCATCCCTTACCGCTCAAGAGTGCGCAGAAGACCTGCTCACCGTCATGGAGGTCTGCTAATGACTACCGCTCAATACCTGAAACGCTTTGCCTTCGGCCTTACCCTGCTCGGCCTCGCCGCCCACGCCAGCGCCCAGGTGCAAGTGACCGACGCCTGGGTGCGCGCCTCCGTACCGGGCCAGCCGTCCAGCGGTGCCTTCATGACTCTCACCGCCGACAGCGACAGCCAATTGCTCAGCGTGGCCTCGCCGGCGGCCAAGGACGTGCAGATCCATGAGATGAGCATGAAGGACGACGTGATGCGCATGGGCCCGGTGAAGTCGCTGGCGCTGCCGGCGGGTAAAGCCGTCAAGCTCGACCCCGACGGCTATCACGTCATGCTGATGGGCCTGACCGGCCAGATCAAGGAAGGCGACCAGGTGCCGCTGACCCTTACGGTGCAGAATGCCAAGGGTGAAAAGCAGGCCGTTGAGGTGACGGCCAATGCCCGTGGCCTGGACGGCATGGATCACAGCCAGATGGACCATAGCAAGATGCATTGATTGCCCTGTGTAGGCGGTCCTGTGGGAGGGGGCTTGCTCCCGATGGCGGCCTCGGGGCCGACCAGGATGTTGGATCAGGCCGAGTACATATCCGTTATTTAGGTAACGGCTGATATTGGTTCCGCTTTTACAGCGGGTCACTTTGGAAAAGAGCCCCAAAGTAACCAAAGGGCTCTTGCCCCACCACTCGGCACCTCGC
>NZ_SPKN01000011.1:0-22762 GCF_023127765.1 Pseudomonas sp. W15Feb34 | reverse complement strand
GGAACCACGGCTCTTCGGCCTGCTTGACCAGGAAGCCGATCTTCACTTCTTCGGCGGATACGATGCTGCTGAGGCTGCTTAACGCAACAGCGGCAGCCAGAACGCGTAGAACCTTTTTCATGAACGACACCTCTTGTTGTTGTTTTTGAGTCTTGGGTTTAACCGGCGAAACGATGGCAAGGCTTGCCAGGGACATCCACTTCAATGGCCAACAGCGCACCGTCCAAAGGGTGATCCAAGGGACTCGCGGCACTGGTGATATACAAGGTGGTGAGGTCGGGCCCACCGAACACGCAACTGGTGGGACGGCTGACCGGCAGCTCGATGATGCGGTCGACCTCACCTGCGGGCGTCAGGCGCAGCAGGCAACTGCCGTCCCAACGGGCGTTCCAGATGTAGCCCTCGCTGTCCATGGCCGAGCCGTCCGGCCCACCGCGCTCATGGGGTGCAAACCATACCTGGGCGGGTTCGAGCTGGCCGTCGGACTGGATCGAATGCTGATACAGCGTGCCGTCCATGCTGTCGCCGAAATGCACCTGGCTACCCTCCTCGTTCCAAAGCAACGTGTTGGGAATGCCCAGCCCGGTCAGCAACGGCGTGACCCGCGCATCGGCATCGACACGGAACAGGCCACCGGAGCGCCGGGTGATGGGCAGGTCTTCGCCCTGCTCACCGATATTGTTCTGCATGGTGCCCAGCCACAGCCGGCCCTGGGCATCGCAGCGCGCTTCGTTGCCACGATTGCCCGGCTGCGGGTCGGCCACGCACAGCAGGGTCAGCGCCTGGGTAGCCAGGTCGAGGCGATACACACCGCTGCTCAAGGTCACCAGCGCATCGCCGCTTTCACACGGAATAAACGCCGAGACATGCTCGGGCAACGGCCACACCTGCAACTGCCCGTCCATCCAGCGCAGTGCCTGTTTGGCGGCGATATCCACCCAGTAAAGCGCCTGGGATCGAACATCCCAGAACGGTCCTTCGCCCAAGCGGGCACGGTGTGGGGTGACTGCGCTCAACGACATGAGGCCTCCTGATGACTTACAGCGATTCTCGAGACGGTGCGCCATCCACCAAGCGCTGGATACGCAACGGGTTGGCGTTTTTCAACGCGTCGGGCAGCAGGCTATCAGGGTAATTCTGGAAGCACACGGGCCGCAGGAAACGGTCGATGGCCAGGGTGCCGACCGAGGTGCCGCGGGCGTCGGAGGTCGCCGGATACGGCCCGCCGTGCACCATCGAATCGCAGACTTCCACCCCCGTGGGGTAACCGTTGAGCAGGATGCGCCCGACCTTCTGCTCCAGCAGCGGCGTCAACTCGGCGAACTGTTGCAGGTCAGCCGGTTCGCCGATGATCGTGGCGGTCAACTGGCCGTGCAGCCCATGCAGGGCGGCGCTGAGTTGAGCCTGGTCGACGACCTCGACAAACACCGTGGTGGGGCCGAACACTTCTTCCTGCAGCACTTCGTCGCCGTCGATCAGCAAGCGTACATCCGCCTTGAACAGTTGCGGTTGAGCCTGGTTGCCCGCTTGCGCGCTGCCTGCCAGATGCTGGATGCCCGGGTGAGACAGGAGTTTTTCCAGGCCCTTGCCGTAGCTGTCCAGGGTGCCGGTGTTGAGCATGGTTTGCGCCGGTTGCTCACCGATCAATTGCGCGATCTGTTGCGTGAACGCGGTGAACGCAGGCGAAGCGATGCCAATCACCAGTCCGGGGTTGGTGCAGAACTGGCCGCAGCCTTGTACCACCGAGGCAGTCAGGTCGCGGGCGACGCTCTCGGCACGCGTTTGCAGGGCCTGGGGCAGCACGATGACCGGGTTGATGCTCGACATTTCGGCAAATACCGGGATCGGTTGCGGGCGTGCGGCCGCCATATCGCACAGGGCACGACCACCCTTGAGCGAACCGGTAAAGCCCACCGCCTGGATTGCCGGGTGCTTGACCAGCGCTTCACCGACACCGCCGCCGAAGATCATGTTGAACACGCCCGCGGGCATCTCGGTGGCCTCGGCGGCGCGGATGATCGCATCGGCCACGCGCTCGGCGGTCGCCATGTGCCCGCTGTGCGCCTTGAACACCACCGGGCAACCGGCGGCCAGCGCAGCGGCGGTGTCGCCACCGGCGGTGGAAAACGCCAGGGGGAAGTTGCTGGCACCGAACACAGCCACCGGGCCCAGGCCGATACGGTATTGACGCAGGTCCGGACGCGGCAACGGCTGGCGGTCGGGCTGGGCTTTGTCGATACGCGCCCCGTAGAAATCACCACGGCGCAGCACGGTGGCGAACAAGCGCATCTGGCCACTGGTACGCCCGCGCTCGCCTTTGATACGGGCAGCAGGCAACGCCGTTTCGCGGCAGACCAACTCGACGAAATCATCGCCCAGCGCGTCCAGCTCATCGGCCACCGCGTCCAGAAACCGCGCACGCCGTGCGGCGCTCAAGGCGCGGTAGGCCGGGTAAGCGGCCGCTGCGGCTTTGGCGGCGGCATCCACCTCTTGCGGGGTGGCCTGGTAGAAATCCTGGGGCAAGGCTTCGCCGGTGATGGCATCGATACTCTGCAGCTTGACGCTGCCGTTGGCGCTGCGCTGGCCGCCGATGTAGTTGTGGCCGAGGAACTGGGTCATGTAGGTCTCCTTAAAGGGTGATGACGTGGCCGGGTTCGAATACCGCGTCGACCGTGCCGATGCCGTTGATCAATGGCGCGCCGAACTCAGCCTGGCTGATCTGGAACACATCGCCCGGTTGAGTACGTATACCGTCGGCGAATGACAGGGTAGCGGTGCCGAAGAAGTGAATATGCACATCGCCCGGTTTGAGAAACTGACTGTATTTGAAGTGGTGGTATTCAAGATTTTCCAGGCTGTGGCAC
This sequence comes from Pseudomonas sp. W15Feb34, assembly GCF_023127765.1. Lineage (NCBI taxonomy): Bacteria > Pseudomonadati > Pseudomonadota > Gammaproteobacteria > Pseudomonadales > Pseudomonadaceae > Pseudomonas > Pseudomonas sp. W15Feb34. The sequence goes on along the minus strand of NZ_SPKN01000011.1, from coordinate 19,898 downwards.
ATGTTGGCTTCGCCGCTGAGGAATTCGTTCTGCCAGATCACCTCGCCGTTACGCAGGATGCGGCTGGTACCGGCCAGATGCGCGGGCAACTCGCCCACGCGCAGCTCCGGGCCATAGCTGCAACTGCGCAGTTTGGAATGGGCCAGGTACAGGTAGTTCTTGCGTTCCATCACATGGTCGGAGAACTCGTTGCCCACCGCGAAGCCCAGGCGATAAGGCTTGCGGTCGTGACCGATCACATACAGGCCGCCGATTTCCGGCTCTTCGCCGGCGTCTTCGGCAAACGGCGGCACCGGGAAGGCGGCGCCTGGACGCACGACAATGCTGCCGTCGCCCTTGTAGAACCACTCCGGCTGCACACCGGCCTGGCCGGCAGCGGGTTTGCCGCCCTCCACGCCCCATTTGAAGATGCGCATGGTGTCGGTCATCGCGCTGTCATCACCGGCCTGCTGGTGCATCTTGTCGCGGGCCGAGGCACTGCCCAGGTGGGTCAGGCCGGTGCCGCTGATCAGCATATGGGCCGGGTCCGGGTGGTCCAGCGGTGGCAGGATTTTAAGTTCGGCCAGCAGCGCCGCGTAGTCATGACTGGCACCCAGGCCCAGGCTCTGTACCTGTTGCTGCAATTTGACCCCGGCTTCGATGGCGGCCAGGGCCAATTCGCGCACGCTGTGCGCGCCCTGCACTTCCCGCAGGGTGTCGCCTTCCACCACGCCGACGCGGCGCTCACCGTTGCTCAACTCGAACTGAACTAAACGCATGCAGGTTCTCCTGGATTTAAGTACGTGTGGCGCCACGGGCGCTGGCGGCAAATTGATCGACGGGCAGTACGTGCTTGCGCTCCAGCAAGCGGTAGACCACGAGGGTCAGCAGCAACCCGAACAGCATCACGCCGGATAGGAAATACAGGCCCGAGGCGAGGTTGCCGGTGTACTCCTTGAGCGCCCCGATCACGAACGGGCCGATATAGCCGCCAAGGTTGCCCACCGAGTTGATCAAGGCGATGCCGGCCGCCGCGCTGGCACCGGCAAAAAAACGTCCCGGCAAAGTCCAGAACACCGCCGTGCAGGAAAACATCGCGAAGGCCGCCAGGCACAGCGCGGCCATCTGCAGCACCGGCACACTCAGCCAGGCACTGCAGAACAGGCCAATGGCGCCGAGCACATAGAGCACGGCGAGATGGCCATAGCGATCGTTCAATCGATCGGAACTGCGCGGGATGATCAGCAGGCCGATGATGCCGAAGATATACGGCACGGCCGAGATGAAGCCGGTGGTGAGGTCACTGCCACCGAACTGCTTGATCAGGGTCGGCAACCACAGGCCCAGGCCGTAGATGCTCAGGGTCACCGGCAGGTAGAACAGCGCCAGCAACAGCACGCGTTTGTCTTTGAGCGCGTGCAGCGGGTTGCCGTGACGGGTCTGGCCGTAGGCTTGCAGGTCTTTTTCCAGCTCGCCGGTAAGCCAGGTTTTCTCTTGCTCGCTCATCCAGCTGACCTGCCTGGGACCGTCCGGCAGGTAGCGCAGCACCGGCCAGGTCAGCAAGATCGCCGGGGTGCCGATCACGATAAACAGCCACTGCCAGCCGTGCAGGCCAAGAATGCCGTCCATGCCGAGCAAACCACCGGACACGGGCCCGGTGATCATCATTGCAATGGGTTGGGAGAGAATGAACAGCCCGAGGATCTTGCCGCGATGGCGCACCGGGAACCACTGGGTGATGTAGTACAACACGCCGGGGAAGAACCCCGCTTCCGCCGCGCCCAGCAGAAAGCGCATCACATAGAAACTGTGCGGCCCCTGCACAAAGGCCATGCCGATGGTGATGGCGCCCCAGGTAATCATGATGCGCGCAAACCAGCGCCGCGCGCCGAAGCGGTCGAGCATCAGGTTGCTGGGGATCTCGAACAGAAAGTAGCCGATGAAGAACAACCCTGCGCCCAAACCATAGGCAGCGTCACCGATACCTACGTCGGCGCCCATGTGCAGCTTGGCGAACCCTACGGCGGAACGGTCTACGTAGGCGATCAGGTACAGCAGGATCAGGAAGGGAATCAGTTTCAGCGTGATGCGCCGAATAAGCCGCAATTCCTGGCTCATGGGGTCGATCTCCGATTGTTGTTTTTATAGAAGCTCGGGGGGACGCCTCTCGCGAAATCCGCCAGGGTCATACCTCAGTTGAGAAAGACTATATAGTATGACTATTTACAAAACAACACTTCCAAAGCAGCGATTTTGCGCTTATGTTTAAGCACGCATAGAACATATAGTCATACAATAAGAGAATCGATCATGCCTGACAAAAAGCCCGGCCTACGCTCCGCCCAATGGTTTGGTACCGCCGACAAAAACGGCTTCATGTACCGCAGCTGGATGAAGAACCAGGGCATTGCCGACCACCAGTTCCATGGCAAGCCGATCATCGGCATCTGTAACACCTGGTCGGAGCTGACCCCGTGCAACGCGCATTTCCGCCAGATCGCCGAGCACGTCAAGCGCGGCGTGATCGAGGCCGGTGGCTTCCCGGTGGAGTTCCCGGTGTTCTCCAACGGCGAATCCAACCTGCGCCCTACCGCGATGCTGACCCGCAACCTGGCAAGCATGGATGTGGAAGAAGCGATTCGCGGTAACCCGATTGACGGTGTGGTGCTGCTGACCGGCTGCGACAAAACCACCCCGGCGCTGCTGATGGGCGCTGCCAGTTGCGACGTGCCGGCTATCGTGGTCACCGGCGGGCCGATGCTCAATGGTAAACACAAGGGCCAGGACATCGGCTCGGGCACGGTGGTGTGGCAGCTCAGCGAACAGGTCAAAGCCGGCACCATCACCCTGGATGACTTCCTAGCGGCCGAAGGCGGCATGTCGCGCTCGGCAGGCACCTGCAACACCATGGGCACCGCCTCGACCATGGCGTGCATGGCCGAGGCACTGGGCACGTCCCTGCCCCACAACGCGGCGATCCCAGCGGTGGATGCGCGGCGTTATGTGCTGGCGCACATGTCCGGTATGCGTGCGGTCGAGATGGTGCGCGAAGACTTGAAGCTGTCGAAGATCCTCACCAAAGAAGCGTTTGAAAACGCGATTCGCGTGAACGCGGCCATCGGCGGTTCGACCAACGCGGTGATTCACCTTAAAGCCATCGCCGGGCGCATCGGCGTGGAGCTGGACCTCGATGACTGGACCCGCATCGGGCGCGGCATGCCGACCATCGTCGACCTGCAACCCTCAGGGCGCTTCCTGATGGAAGAGTTCTACTACGCTGGCGGCCTGCCTGCCGTGTTGCGTCGCCTGGGTGAGGCCAACCTGATCCCCCACCCGAACGCCTTGACCGTCAACGGCAAGTCCCTGGGCGAGAACACCAAGGACTCGCCGATCTACGGCCAGGACGAAGTGATCCGCACCCTCGACAACCCGATTCGCGCCGACGGCGGCATCTGCGTGCTGCGCGGCAATCTGGCGCCGTTGGGTGCGGTGCTCAAGCCGTCTGCCGCCAGCGCCGAACTGATGCAACACCGTGGCCGTGCGGTGGTGTTCGAAAACTTCGACATGTACAAGGCGCGCATCAACGATCCGGAGCTGGACGTGGACGCCAACTCGATCCTGGTCATGAAGAACTGCGGCCCCAAGGGTTACCCAGGCATGGCCGAGGTCGGCAACATGGGACTGCCGGCCAAACTGCTGGCCCAGGGCGTGACTGACATGGTGCGCATTTCCGATGCGCGCATGAGCGGCACCGCCTACGGCACGGTGGTCTTGCACGTGGCACCGGAAGCCGCTGCCGGCGGGCCATTGGCGGCCGTGAAGGAAGGTGACTGGATTGAACTCGACTGCGCCAATGGCCGCCTGCACCTGGACATCCCCGACGCCGAGCTGGCGGCGCGCATGGCTGATCTGGCGCCACCGCAAAAGCTGATCGTCGGTGGCTATCGCCAACTGTACATCGACCATGTGCTGCAAGCCGACCAGGGCTGCGACTTTGACTTCCTGGTGGGCTGTCGCGGAGCGGAAGTCCCACGGCATTCCCACTAATTGGGATGCTATGATGCGGCGAATTCAAGCCAGAGCCTGCCCGTCGTTATGGATCACCAGCCGCCCAAGCCGCGCAAGAGCCAGCATGCCCAGATCGTTCAGGACCTGGGCATGCACATCGTTTCCGGTCGCTTCAAGCCCGAAGAACGGTTGCCCATGGAAGCCACGCTGTGCGAGGAATACCAGGTCAGCCGTTCAGTGTTGCGCGAGGCGACGCGGGTGCTCAGCGCCAAGGGCCTGGTGTATTCCAAGCCACGGGTGGGTGCGGTGGTACGGCCACGCTTGAAATGGCACCTGCTCGACCCGGATGTGCTGTCCTGGTTGATGCAGTCCACGCCCCACAGTGAGTTCTTCAATACACTGGCCGGGGTGCGCCGCATCCTCGAACCGGAAATCGCTGCCATGGCCGCGACCACCGCCACCGATGAAGACATCGCCATCATCGAACAAGCCTACCAGGGCATGGAAACCGCCAAGACCCACGAGGACCTGTTGCAGGCCGACCTGGACTTCCACCGCGCGATTGCCGACGCCACCCGCAACGACCTGCTCGCCTATATGTGCAACATGCTCTCGTTGCCGCTGCGCGAGTCGATCAATATCACCAACCGCCGCCCGGATATCCAGGGCCTGAGCCTGCCCCGGCACAAGGCAATCCTCACCGCGATCCAGAACCGCGATGCGCTGGGCGCAAGGCATGCCTCGCTGGTACAACTGGATGACACGCGGGTGGCGCTGGATACGGTGATGAATGTATTGACGCCGTTGTAACCCCACCCCGTCGCACTCACTCCTGATTGTTATTGTTGGCTCTGGGGCAGGTGTTATCGCCCTCTTTTTTCAGCGCCAGCACCGCCTGGCGCTCGGACAACAAGTGGGTGATAGCCCCGCCGATAGCGGCAGATATAAGCGCCAGGGCTTCTTTAGGCAGATTGATCGCCGCCCACGTCAAGCCGCCGATCAGCAGGATGACAAACAGGATATTGAAACGTGACACACCCAGTTTTATCGAGCGCACGAGATCGGACGTGTCCTGCATCTTTTCAAAGCGTTTAAGGTCTTCGAACTTACGCACCGATTCCAACGTTTCCAGATAGTGGGTTTCGGCCCGTTTCAATTTCTTGATCACGTCGGCTTCGAGCATAACCTCCTCTATCTCGATCCTGACCAGGCTGATATTGGCACCTGGCCGGCCGAGGATTTCGGAGCTCAACGAACTTTCGGCAAGCTCGGCCAACAGATACGTGTATGAGGTCTCGCTGATTTCCTTGGCGTATTTTTGCAAGGCTGACGTGTAGCACTTGGTGGCGTACCGGGTGAACAGACGCTCCGCATCGTTGGTTTTTTTAATCAGTTCTTCAACTTCATTTATGAGTTCCTGTTCCATTTTTAATATCCCTATTAAGCGTGGCTTGGAAAAATAATAAGCGCCGACCACTACGCTGACACGTTAACGGCAAACATCCCTCCATCGCCCTTCACTGTCTACTGTCAAACCTGACAGTAACGCAGCTGCAAATGTGGGAGGGGGTTTGCTCCCGATAGTGGTGTATCAGTCAAAAACATTGAGACTGACTCACCGCTATCGGGAGCAAGCCCCCTCCCACATTGAGTACTGTGTATAGCCTTATAGGGTGTAGGAGATTCCGACCTGCACGGTGCGTGGTGCGCCTGGGTAAGCGTAGATATTGCCGAACGCGCCTTCCTCATACTCGCGGTTGAACAGGTTTTTCACGTCCAGATTCAGACGCACCTGCTCGTTGACCTTGTAGTAACCCAGCAGGTCGACCACGGTGTAGGCGTCCATCGAGAAGGCCGTATTGGCGGTCTGGCCGGCGCGCTGGTCGACGTACTTACCACCGGCACCCAGGCCCAGCCCTTTGAGTGCGCCGTCCTGGAACTCGTAGACGTTGAGCAGGCTGAAGCTGTTGCGCGGGATGTTCATCAAGCGGGTGCCGGCGCGCAGGGTGGTGTCGCGGGTCACTTCGGCGTCCACGTAGGCGTAGCCGCCGATCACACGCCACTCGGGTGTGAGGTTGCCCGCCACGTTGAGGTCAAATCCGCGGCTGCGTACCTGGCCGGTCGCGACACTCAGGGTATTGTCCAAAGGGTCGGTGGCCAGCACGTTTTTCTTTTCGATCTGGTAGATCGCCGCGTCGACGCTCAGTTGACGATCAAGCGCCTCCCACTTGATGCCCATCTCGTAGGACTTGCCTTTCTCCGGCGCGAAACCACCGCCTTCGCGGCTGGCGCCGGTGTTGGGTTTGAACGAACGGGCGGCGTCGGCATAGACCGCGACGGTGTCGGTGAGGTCGTAGATCACGCCCACACGCGGGGTGACGGCGTTGTCGGCGGCGGTCCACGGTTTTACTCCCGCCACATAACTTTGGTAGTCATGTTCAAAACGCTCGAAACGCGCACCTGCCAAGACTTTCAGACGCTCGGTCAGTGCCACCTGGTCCTGCACGAAGGCGGCGTAGGTCTTGAGGTTTTCTTTATCGTGGGTGGGCGTGCGAGTCAGCGCCGGTCGCGTTTGGCCGTACACCGGATTGAAGATGTCGATCGGGTAAGTGCCCAGGGCCGCACTGGAACGCTGGATGATCGACTTGTAGTCGTAATCCTCGTACTCGATACCGGTGAGCAAGGTGTGCTCGAACCCGCCCGTGGAGAAGTGGCCCGTCAGGTTGAGCTGGTAATCCTTGTCGGTCCATTCCAGCTTGCGGTAGTTGAAGTTGCGTTGCAGGGTACGGCCATCGGCGCCCAGGCTGCTCGGTCCATTGGCTTCAATGGCGTTACCTTTCAAGCTGCCGTCCAACCATTGGAAACCGCCGCCCAGGGTCCAGTTGTCGTTGAGCGCGTGCTCGAAACGCAACTGGGCCATGTTGTTGTCGTTGTGCAGCTTGCCGGCATCCTTGTCGCCCCAGAACGTATCGCGCGATGGCGTGCCGCGCTGGTTGGGGAAACGCGTCAGGCCACGGTCCAGCGGGTGGTTGTTGCGCATGAAGTCGCCTTCGAAGGTCACCTTGGTGGCGTCGGTGGCCTGCCAGGTGATCACCGGCGTCACGCCGTAGCGCTCGGTCTCGACATGATCGCGGAAGGTATCGCCACCCTCGCCCACCACGTTGAGGCGATACGCCAGACGGCCCTCTTCGTCCAGAGGGCCGGAGGCATCCAGGGTGCCGCGCTTCATGCCCTGGTCATTCACCTGGCTGCCCAGGGTGACCGTGCGTTCGGCCAAGGGTTGCTTGGACACCACGTTGAACGTACCACCGGGGTCGCCACGGCCGTAGAGCATGGTTGCGGGGCCGCGCAACACCTCAAGGCGTTCGATGGTGTTGGCATCCGGCATGTTCGGGTAACCCCGGTTGATCGGGAACCCATTGCGGTAGAACTCACCGGTGGTGAAGCCACGCACGGTGAAGGTGGTCAGGCCCTGGCCGCCAAAGTTGTTGGCGCGGCCGACGCCGCCGGCGTAGTCGAGAGCATCTTGCAGGCGGGTTGCGCCGATATCCTCGACCACGTCTTTGGAGACAACGCTGATGGACTGCGGGGTTTCATGAATCGAGGTGTCGGTGCGCGTCGCACTGGCTGAACGGGTGGCATGGTAGCCCTGCACCGGGCCCTGCGCCGATTCGAAGTCTGCAGTAGCGGTCACATTGGTGGCTTGCAGCTCGATACTGGCTTTTTCAGCAGGGGCATCCTCTGCCCAGGTCAAAGGGGAAAACGCCTGGAGCACACAGATTGAAATCAGGGTACGACGCATGGATGTAAACCTAGTGAATGAGCCAGATGGGGCGGCAAACCTGCCAATAATTCGCCGCGCATCATATCTCAGCATATTCTCGTTTGATATCAATTCTCATTTGTTATTTTTCAAGTATCGGCGTTGTATCGAGCGGGTACTGCAAAAACCACGGGCGAAAAAAAGCCACTCAATCGAGTGGCTCATATCACCGGCTGGCTGGCCTCAACGGTAGCGTTCCAACCAATGTGCGTAAGGCGCCGGCAAGGTCCAGGAGGACTTGTCCACGCCCAACTCCTTGGCGGCAAAGTACGCCCAGTGCGGATCGGCCAAATGCGCACGCCCTACCGAAACCAGGTCCAGATGACCTGCCTGCAGCGCGCCTTCGGCCAGTTGCGGAGTACCAAAGCCCCACGCCGACGTCACCGGAATACCGGCTTCACGACGTACACGTTCAGCAATTGGCCCCATGAACGCCGGACCCCACGGGATGTTGGTGTCAGGAATCGTGAAGCCGACACTGACGCTCAACAGATCCAGGCCACCGGCCTTGAAGCGGCGTGCCAGCTCGATGGACTCGGTAAGCGTCTGCTCGTCGCGGCCGTCATATTCGATCACGCCAAAGCGTGCGGTCAGTGGCAGGTTTTCCGGCCAGACTTCACGTACGGCGGCCAGGGTTTCCAGCAGAAAACGGCTGCGGTTATCGAAGCTGCCGCCGTAGGCATCGGTGCGCTGGTTGGAGTGCTCGGAGAAAAAGCTTTGGCCCAGGTAACCGTGGGCGAAGTGCAGTTCGATCCATTCAAAACCGGCATCGCGGGCGCGACGGGCGGCATCGACGAAGTCTTGCTGGACGCGGGCGATGTCTTCCAGGGTCATGGCACGCGGCACGTTGGGCAAATTGGCGCCGAATGCAATGGCCGACGGCGCGATGGTTTCCCAGCTGCGGGCATCGGAAGCCGGGATGTGGTCATCGCCCTCCCATGGGCGGTTGGCGCTGGCTTTGCGGCCCGCGTGGGCGATCTGGATGCCCGGTACCGAACCTGCGGCCTTGATGGCCTTGACCATCGGCACGAACGCCTGGGCATGGGCATCGCTCCAGATACCGGCGCAGCCTGGGGTGATACGCCCCTCCGGTGCGACTGCTGTGGCCTCGACTACCAGCAGGCCGGCACCGCCCCGGGCCATGCCGGCCAGGTGCACATGGTGCCAGTCGTTGACCATGCCGTCGTCGGCCATGTATTGGCACATCGGCGGGATGGCAATGCGATTGCGCAAGGTAACGTCTTTGAGTTTGAACGGTTCGAACAATGCGGACATCAGATACTCCGAGAGAAGCGTGTGTGATTCGATAGTTCGATGGTAATCGAACTATGGTATTGAACGCTACCCCCCTGTTATGATCCGCCCCATGCGAGCCTTCAAACACCCTACCCTGCAAGAATTGACGCTTGAGCGCGTGCTGTACGCCCTCAGCGACCCCGTGCGCCTGGACATCGTGCGCTGCCTGGCCGGCGTGGCCGAAGCCAGCTGTGGTGAACTGGATGGCGGGCGACCCAAGTCCAGCATGTCCCACCACTTCAGGGTATTACGTGATGCAGGCTTGGTACACACGCGCAATGTGGGCACCACCCATATGAATTCGTTGCGCCGTGAAGAGCTTGAGAGCCGCTTTCCCGGGTTGCTGGCGAGTGTTCTTGCGCAATCCTAGCGGGCGTTTTGCCCCTCAGGACGCAACAGGCTGCAGCAACACGCCATTAAGGTGCACGCAGTCCTTGCCATTGCGCTTGGCGCCGTAGAGATTTTTGTCCGCCATCTTGAGCACCGCCGATAACTCGTCACCTGGCGCGAAGCGTGCCATGCCCGCACTGCAGGTGTAGTTGTGAGGCGCGGCAACACTTGAGCGTATGGCCTGCAACAAACCCAGCACGAACTCACGGGCGAAGACCGGGTCATCGTCCTGCAACAACACGCCGAACTCTTCCCCGCCGATTCTTCCAAAGCTGTGGCTGCCTTTGGCGTTTTTCAGGCACACGGCCATGGCCCGCAGGATCTTGTCACCGACATCGTGACCGTACAGATCATTTTTTGCCTTGAAGCTGTCGATATCCAACATGATGAAGTAGCCAGCCTGGCCGCTGTCGAGCAGCTGTTCGAAGCTTTGCATAAAAGCGCGACGGTTAAGGATCGAGGTCAAATAATCGGTTTCGGCCAAGGCGCGAAACTCGCTTTCCACCAACAACACCGAACGCAGGTTCTTCAAATACGAATAACTCAGGATAAAACCGATGGAGACCGAAGATGCGCAAAATATCAGCAGATAAGCCTGTGTTCCTGCATATATATCGGCCTGCATCGGCGACCATAATATGAACCAGACCAACAGGGCGCCGACCAGATAATCCTGAACACTGATAAACAAGATAGCGCTGCCGACCACCAGGGTGACGGCCAGGGGCAAGCCGTAGATACGCAACTCCTGATTAAGGCCAATGACATAGGCAAACCCCACGGATAACATCACGATATAGGCCACTCCCAGCATCCGCCACAGTAGAAAGTTGGCGGTTTTGGAGTGAAACCGGCACACCAGCAACAGGCCAATGGTGACACCCAACATGGACAGGTCGAACTGCATGGCCGGATGAATCAGCCAGATACCGACCCAGGCAATGATCCCGATCCATTCCGCTTGGGTCACCGCAGGCGACAACAACCTGCGCATCCTGGGCCTTAACTTCAAGTTAGCAGGCATCCTTACGCTCCCATCTCAATAGCATGCAGGCCCAGCGCAAAAGAAAAGGCCATAAAGCGTTTTACCAGGCTGACAAAAGGCGGCAGCACTTCCAGCCGGGTCTTGGAGTGAGCTTTGAAATACCCCTTCTCGACACCCTCCTGGACCATTCGAATAATGTGAGTCTTGGACACGGAAAGTTGCTTGGCCAAGGCCAGATAAGACGATGACCGGAACGTGGCCCGATCATTTTCCGGCGCGAAGGCATCGTTATAAATCGCCAGCATCAACAGATGCCCGGCGTCTCTTTTCACCAACCAGTAACACTCGGGAAGCAGTACATCCACCGTGAGATCGGCGTCGAGGATAATGGCAAAGCCCTTGAAATAAAGGGACAGGAAGCCACGGTCATCCAACTCGCGCATTTGCCGGAAAATCGCCCGTTCAGGGTAAAGCCGCGCCAATGACTCGGTGAGCGAGGTCAACATCAAACGCGCTTCGCGACAGGCCTCATCCGACGGCGCGTAGACCCTGAAGCGACTGTCTTCGGGGTGCGGCGCGACGTCCATGAAGCCCAGCGCCCGCAATAAAAGGAACATTGATTCCAGGCTGTTTTTTGAACAATACCTGCGCGTCACACACAGGGTCTTAACTTCCGACAATAACGGTAAGGGTGTGGCGAAGTATTCACTCAATAAGGCAAACGACACCATCAAACGGCTGTATTTAAGTGCACTCTTGTAGAAAAACGGTCTTCGGGAATAGGGCACGAGCAGCACGTGGTAATGCGCTCTCAGGCACGATTCAAAATCCTTATGACGTTCGAGCGCTTGCGCGGTATTACACATAGCCGACTTCAACGAACTGACATGCATGAAAGAGCCCTGATCATCCAACTTGATTCCACTGATCTCAGCTACGAAATCCCTGCAGCCCGGCCCCAAAACAAATCACGTGGTAAACCCTACGGTTAATGGCTTTTTGCCTCGAACGCAATGTACAGCGATTGCCGGACAAGACGTCATCAGTACCAAAGTTGTTCCAGATTCAAGTGGACCCTCTGCGCACACCTGCGCGTAACTTCTCGTTACATCCTCCGAAGCGAGTGACTGGTCGACGAATCGATTCAGCAACCGGCGAACCTTTCTCCCTTGCGTGGCGTCGTAACAGAGCATTGTTGCCAACCGCCCGCCGCGAGGTTCTCGTTTGAAAGCTGCCGTCCTGAAGAAATATCGCCTGATCATCAAGACCATGGGCTATGTGGGCTGGGCCCTGTTCTGGCTATTGCTGTGGGATGTGGCAGTAACCGTGGACTTCATGTTGTTTCTCACCACCAAGATCAACCTGCCGCTGATGCCACTGACATTGCTGGGTTCGGCGCTGGTGGTGTTGATCAGTTTTCGCAACAGCAGCGCCTATAACCGCTGGTGGGAAGCGCGCACGTTATGGGGGGCGATGGTCAATAATTCGCGCAGCTTTGCGCGCCAGGTGCTGACGCTGCTGGATGACCCCGGCGGCGAAGTGAATCCGATCAAAGCCACATTGCTGCGCCGCCATGTGGCGTATGTGAATTGTCTGGCCGCCCACCTCAAGGGCGAACCCTGCCCGGATGAAGTGCGAGCGTTTATCCCCGCCGAGGAATTCGCCCGCAATGGCGCGACCAACAATTTTGCCAATGACATCCTGACCGGGTCAGCGGCGTTGCTGGCCAAGGAATACAAGGCCGGTCACCTGGACAGTATTCGCCTGGCGCGGCTGGAGTCGACCCTGGTCGACCTGTCCAATGCCCAAGGCGGCATGGAGCGCATCGCCAATACGCCACTGCCCTACCCCTACGTGTATTTCCCGCGGCTGTTTATCTCGCTGTTCTGCCTGATCGTACCGGTGGGCCTGGTGGAATCTCTCGGCTGGTTTACCCCGCTGGCTTCCACGGTAGTGGGTTTTATGCTGCTGGCCATCGAGCGGATCGGCACCGACCTGCAAAGCCCGTTTCACTCCAGCGAGCATCAGATCCAGATGGAGGCGATTTGCGAAACCATTGAGAAGAACCTGCAATCGATGCAGCGCGATGCGTTGGCCTGAGCCAAGGCATCGTCGCCGTAGTTGTAAAAGACTATTACGAGGCACAATGTACTAACCGGTTACTTATCTTGCTAAAATCGCGTCTTTGCCCTCTCTCACTCGAGTCTATTCGACATGAAACGAGCATCGCGCGCCGCTGGCGTCTCTAGATTTCTACTCCTGGGCCTGGGCGTTGTCATCGCCCTGCTCGGCCTTGCGCTTGCCGTGGGTGGCGCCAAACTAGTCAGCCTGGGAGGTTCCTGGTACTTCCTGGCAGGTGGCGTGGCCATGGCTGTCTCCGGCCTGTTGATCGCTCGGCGCAAGCCTGCCGGAGCGTGGTTGTTTGCCGCGTTCCTCGTCGGTACGGCCGTATGGGCGGTGGCCGACGTGGGCCTGGTGTACTGGCCGCTGTTCTCGCGGCTGTTCATGTTCGCAGTGATCGGCGTGGTGGTGGCGCTGGTATATCCATTGCTGGCCGGCAAACCGGCGCGTGGCGCTTATGCGGTCGCGGCTTTGTTGGCAGTCGGCGTGGCGGTGGCGGCAGGCAATATGTTCGTCGCTCACCCAAGCGTGGCGCCGACCGGTGCCGGCCCTGGCATCACCCCGGTAGCCGAAGCCGATGCACAGAAAGACTGGGCGCACTACGGCAACACCGAGGGCGGCAGCCGCTTCGCCGCGCTGGACCAGATCAATCGCGACAACATCGACAAACTCAAAGTCGCCTGGACCTACCACACCGGTGACGTGGCCATCAGCGACGGCAACGGCGCCGAAGACCAGTTGACGCCCTTGCAGATCGGCAACAAAGTCTTCATCTGCACCCCGCACAACAACTTGATCGCTCTGGACGCCGACACCGGCAAAGAGCTGTGGAAGAACGAGGTCAACGCCCAGTCAGCGGTGTGGCAGCGTTGCCGTGGCATGGCCTACTTCGACGCCACTGCGCCGATTGCCCAGCCGACCCAGCCCAACAGCTCGCCGATCATTGCCGCCAGCGTGCCTGCCGGTGCGCAGTGCCAGCGTCGCCTGCTGACCAACACCATTGATGCGCGCCTGATCGCCGTGGATGCCGACACCGGCAAGTTCTGCGAAGACTTCGGCACCCATGGCCAAGTGGACTTGAAAGCCGGCCTGGGTAATGTGCCGGACAGCTACTACCAACTGTCCTCGGCGCCTTTGATCGCCGGCACCACCGTCGTTGTCGGTGGCCGTGTCGCCGACAACGTGCAGACCGATATGCCAGGCGGCGTGATCCGTGGTTTTGATGTGATCAGCGGCCAGATGCGTTGGGCGTTCGACCCAGGCAACCCTGAAGACAAGCAAGCGCCGGCCGCGGGCAGCACCTATGTGCGCAGCACGCCGAACAGCTGGGCGCCGATGTCCTACGACCCGCTGATGAACACCGTTTTCCTGCCGATGGGCAGCTCCTCCACCGACATTTACGGCGTGGAACGCACCCAGCTGAACCACAAATATGGCGCCTCCGTGCTGGCGCTCGACGCGTCCACCGGTGCCGAAAAGTGGGTCTACCAGACCGTCCACAATGACCTCTGGGACTTCGACCTGCCGATGCAGCCGAGCCTGATCGACTTCACCCCGCCAGGCAGCGACAAAACGGTACCGGCTGTGGTGATCGGCACCAAGGCCGGGCAGATCTACGTGCTCGACCGCGCCACCGGCAAACCGCTGACCGACGTGCAGGAAGTGCCGGTCAAGGCCGCGAACATTCCCAACGAACCATACTCCCCGACCCAGCCAAAATCGGTGGGTATGCCGCAGATTGGCGCGCAGACCCTGACCGAATCGGACATGTGGGGTGCCACCCCGTACGACCAGTTGCTGTGCCGTATCGACTTCAAAGGTATGCGTTACGACGGCCTGTACACCGCGCCGGGCACCGATAAATCCCTGAGCTTTCCGGGTTCGCTCGGCGGCATGAACTGGGGCAGCATCTCCACCGATCCGGTACACGGTTTTATCTTCGTCAACGACATGCGCCTGGGGCTGTGGATCCAAATGGTGCCGTCGCAAAACAAGGCCCAGGCCTCTTCCGGTGGTGAAGCGCTGAACACCGGTATGGGCGCCGTGCCGCTCAAGGGCACGCCTTACGCGGTCAACAAGAACCGCTTCCTGTCGGTGGCCGGCATTCCCTGCCAGGCACCGCCATTCGGCACCTTGACCGCCATCGACATGAAGACGCAAAAAGTTGCCTGGCAAGTGCCGGTGGGCACGGTTGAAGACACCGGCCCCCTGGGCATCCGCATGCACCTGCCAATCAAAGTCGGCCTGCCGACACTGGGCGGCACGCTGTCCACCCAAGGCGGCCTGATATTTATCGCCGGCACCCAGGACTTCTACCTGCGCGCCTTCAACAGTGGCAACGGTGACGAAATCTGGAAAGCCCGTTTGCCGGTCGGCAGCCAGGGTGGCCCGATGACCTACGTGTCGCCAAAAACCGGCAAGCAGTACATCGTCGTCACCGCCGGCGGCGCGCGCCAGTCCACCGACCGCGGCGACTACGTGATCGCCTACGCCCTGCCGTAACCCCCCTCTGTTCGCGCGGTGCTCCCGCACCGCGCTTTGCGTTTGGAACCCCGCATGAACCCTACTTCTCATACCTCCCTTGGGCGCCTGGTGCTCGGCCTGGCGTTGACTGCCGCCCTGCCCGTTCAAGCCGACGACACCACCCTGACCGGCGACTGGGGCGGCCTGCGCCGTGAGCTCGACGCACAAGGCATCCGCTTTACCGGCGACTACAGCGGCGAAACCGCTTACAACGCCCACGGCGGCCAGCATCGCTCGGCGCGCTATTCGCAAAACCTCAAGCTCGGCGTGCAGTTCGACCTGGGCAAGCTTTACGGTTTCAACAACGGCGACCGCATCCAGCTGACCATCAACGACCGGCGCGGCAACAGCGCTTCCGAAGACCTGGTGGGCAACCGCCTGCCGATCCAGGAAAACTACGGCGGCCTCTACACGCGCCTCACCGAGTTGAGCTACGAGCGCACGCTGTTCACCTCCGCACTCAACATCAAGCTCGGCTACATGGCCATGGGCAATGACCTCGGCGGCCTGGACAGCGGCATTTTGTGCAATTTCATGAACGCCGGCTTCTGCGGGCATCCGCTGAACATGTCGGGCGGCAGTGGATGGGCCAATTACCCGAATGCGCACCTGGGCGCGCGGGTGAAATATGACTTTTCGCCAAACTGGCAACTGCGGGTGGCTGCGTTCAACGTCGACCCTTCCAGCAATGGCAACTCCAGCCGCGCCTGGCACCTGGGGCCCAAGCACACCACCGGCACCGTGGTGCCCATCGAGCTGATCTACAAGCACGCGGGCAGCCTGCCGGGTGAATACAAGCTCGGTTATTACTACGACAGTTCCGATGTAAAACGCATTGGCAGCAACAAGGACGTCAGCGGGCGCGGCGGTCACTACCTGTTGATCGACCAGGCGGTGTGGGCCTCCCAATCCTCCCAAGGCCGCAGCTTGCACGCCTTCGGCCAATACTCTGCCGCCAGCGAAGCGGCTTCGCCGTTCACCAAGTGGTATGGCGCGGGGCTGGTGCTGTACAAACCGTTCGACAGTCGCCCACGGGATACCGTCGCCCTCGGTTATGGCCGTGCAGTGCCCAACCCGCGCAGCCGGGATAACGCGGATGCGGCCTACGCCAACCTGGACAACGCTGAACAGCTGATCGAACTCAGCTACGGCTACCAGGCCACACCGTGGCTGACCTTGCGCCCGGACGTGCAATACATCATCGAGCCGGGGGCGTTTTCCGCACAGAACATCGACAACGCGCTGGTGCTGGGACTGCAGGTGAAAGCGACCTTCTAGTCAGCCGGCATCCAGGGCTCTGCCGCGCCCGCCATTTTTCAACATTGACGGATTGATCCCGAACTGCTTGCGGAACGCCGTGGCGAAATGGCTGGCGTTGGCATAACCGAGGTCCGAGGCGATGCGCATCACCGATTCATTGCCGCTCATCAAGCGGCTGCGCGCCTGGATCATGCGCGTCTGCTGGAACACGCCATAGACGCTGTTGGAGAACAGTTGGCGAAACCCGCGGGTGAGCTTGGGCTGGCTCAAGCCGGACTCACGGGCCAACTCCGACAGGCTTGGCGCCTTGCCCAGATCCTCCAGCAAACGATCGCGGGCCCGCACCAGGCGCTGGCGGTCGGTGTGGCTGACGCGGCAGGTGCATTCGCCATCCTGGCGCGCTTCGAGGAACAGACTGACCAGCGTGACACTTTGCCCGTACAGCCACAGGCTGCTGCGCGGCGGGGCCGATGGCAGGCTGGCGCCGTGGTCCATGGCCAGGCCGAGCATGTGCGCGGTAGCACTCATTTCACCGCTGCGATGGCCGTCGAGGAAGCAATGTTCGCAGGCCAATGCCTTGTTCAGCAGCGGGTCGAGCTTCAATTCCCACTGGGCCAGCAACTCGGGGCGAATCATGACGGTGATGTTGTCGATCTCGCCGTGCTGGTGATATAGGCCGTGGCGGCAACGGCCAAAGCTGATGCTGCCCGCGCCTTCATCAATCACATAGCGACGTTGCCGGCGCCCATCGCGAAAGCTGCACGCGGCCTTGCCCTTTAACAGGTTGGTGAAGCTGAAGTGAATGCACTCGCTGTCGTCTTGCAAGGGCAACTCTACCGGCTGCTCAAAGGTGCTCTGCCAACGCACGATGTCCAGGCCCTCCTGCAGGGTCATACGCGTGACCCGGCAATGCGCTCCCGGCCCCAGATCGCTACCAAACCCTCCCGTAATGATTCGCGAGACCGGCATCGGTTCTCCTGCGCCTCCCTGAACGGCTGACATCGTAAATCTCCTGGCTGACCGGATACGGCTCGAATCAGACCACATCGGGGTAGAACTCTGCAATTGATAATTATTAGCATTTGGCACACCGCACGTGCCAAGCCAGATTGCTGCTGCCCCTGAGCAACGCACGCCGATCAGAACTCTCAGTCAAGGTCCCATCATGTCTGCACGATGCAACACGGCGGCTACCCGTCAATCTTGCTACAAACGTAATAGTATAACAATAGCGATTGCTTTGACACTGACCCCTACCGCCTTCGCCGCCACCCTCAGCGAACCCCTGCAACTGCCCGCCTCCACGGTAACGGCGCGCATGGCCCAGGAAAATTCCAAGGAAGTGCCGATCAGCGTCAGTGTGGTCGATGGCGAACAACTGCGTACCCAACGCCTCGATACCCTGGAAAGCGCCCTGCGCAATACCTCAGGGGTCAGCGTCAATTCTTCCGGCGGGCCCAACGACTTCAACGTGTTGATCCGCGGTGTCGGTTCGCTTTACCAGATGTCCATGGACGACAGTTCGGTCGCATTCAATATCGACGGCGTACCTGTGTCGTCGCGCAGCCTGGGGTTCGGCACCCTCGACGTCGACCGCATCGAAGTGCTCAAGGGGCCGCAGGGCACACTGTCCGGTGCAATCGGCCAGGCCGGTGCCGTGAATATCACCACCCGCCAACCCAGCCGGGAACTCGAAGGTTATGTGCGTGGTGAAGTCGGCCAGAAAGGCCAGTTCCTCACCGAAGGCGCCATTGGCGGACCGCTCAGTGACGGCCTCAGCGGCCGCCTGGCGGTGCGACGTGCCGGCTACGACAGCTGGATCGACAACGACCAGACCCATAACCCCATTACCAAACCGCGCAACGAAGCCTATCGCGCCAGCTTGTTGTGGGACCTCAACGATGACACCCACGTGCTGTTCAGCGCCGAACGCCAGCAGACCGAACGCGCCACCAATTCCCTGGTACTGCGCCCCTACGGCAGCCACCCGAGCCTGGACCTGACGCCCGGCCTGTTCGACGACAACGACAAGACCACCGAGCGCTACACGATCAAGGTCGACCACGACTTCGCCAACAGCCGGCTGACCTCCACCACCGCCACTGGCACGGCCGACTTCACCGGCTTGATCGCCTACGACAGCAAGCTGATGGGCGCCCTCTATGGCACGCCCGGTGAGTTCTGGGTGGTGGATAAATCCTTCGAGCGCAGCTGGAGCCAGGATATACACCTGGGCTCATTGCCCGATTCCGACGTGTTCTGGGTCGCCGGCGTCGCCGCCAGCCGCAATGAACGCAGCTACGACACCCCACGCAACACCTACGGCACCTCCGGCGCCAAGTTCCGCGACTTCACTACCACCACCTACGCAGGCTACGGCGAAGTGACTGTCCCGCTCACCGAACGCCTGAAACTCACCACCGGCTACCGCCATTCCTGGGACCGCAAGACCTACGACGGCCAATACTTCGCAGGTTCGAGCGCCGTGGACGACTCGCGCACACTCACCGACCACTACGGCACCGGCCGCGTCGCCCTGAGTTATGCGATCACCCCACAGACCAACGTCTACGTGCAATTGGCAAGAGGGTATAAATCCGGCGGGTTCAATGATTATGCCTCCCAGGTCAGCGACAGCGAACCCTACAAGGCCGCCGTCAGCAGGGCCGCCGAACTGGGCTTCAAGAGCGAGACCGACGACCGTCGCGGCAGCCTCAACGGTGCGTTGTTCTACACGCGCGTGCACGATGATCACTTGCTTGGCTACGACGCGGCGACCTTCGCCACCAACGCCTTCAACGCCGACACCCGCACCCGCGGCGCCGAACTGGAAGGTAGCTGGCGCTTCGACTACGGCCTGACCCTGGCCGCCAGCGCCACCTACCTCGATGCCAAGATCACCAGCGGTGTGCAAGGCATCCAGGCTGGCGACGTCGCCGCCGGCAACCGTACCCCGGATGTACCACGTTGGAGCGGCAACTTTAACGCCAGCTGGAAACACCCCCTGGGCAACTTCGCCAGCCTTGGCCAGACCAGCCTCAACACCAGCCTCAACTACCACCTGGTTGGTGAACGCGCGGCTGACCCGCAGAACCACTTCAACCTGGACAACTACGAGAAACTCGACCTGCGGGCGGGGCTGGAGAGCAAGTTTGGCGAGGTGTATGCGTTTGCCGACAATCTGTTGAACCAGACGTATGACACCTATGGTTTCTACAGTGACCCGGTGGCCTATGGTGGGCCGTCGCGTCGGAGGACGGTGGGCGTGGGCTATACCTATCAATTCTGAACCGACGCGATTCGGCCGGCTGTCCTGAGTTCAAATGTGGGAGGGGGCTTGCTCCCGATGGCGGTGGATCAGTCACAGATGTCCTGACTGACACTCCCCCATCGGGGCATGGGTATCTACACAGCTGTGTAGCAGCCGATGGTAACCACGATGCGCAGCGAGCCGCTCTTGATCTTGATCTTGATCTGCTTTTGATCTCAGGCGCCCCGTTAAACCACGCTGGC
>NZ_SPKN01000010.1:0-138753 GCF_023127765.1 Pseudomonas sp. W15Feb34 | reverse complement strand
ACCTTGGCCCGCGTCTGAGCTTTGCAGTACTCGATCTTGCGTTTGGCCTTGTCATGGATTCGTTGCCCCATCATATAGCTACTGAGATTCGATTGTGGCTATGGTGGTGACCTCTGGCTTGTCATCGCAGAAATGTGACTCGGTTGTTTGGCACGCTCAAGGCTTGGAAAGAACCCTGGCGTGGCTAGGTTTTCTTTAGACTTCTGAATATTCAATCGTAGTGTTACGTCAGACTTTTCTCCGGCTCAGGCAAATGAGTCGATCCCAACACCGCCGGCAATACGCCGGCGCGCAGGTCGTTGCCACTCGGCTGCTGATACAGGCTCAGCCCGAACTCCGGCAACACTGCCAGTAGATAATCGAAAATATCCCCCTGGATCCGCTCGTAATCCGCCCACGCGGTGGTGCGGGTAAAGCAGTAGATCTCCAGCGGCACGCCCTGGGCGGTGGTTTGCATCTGGCGCACCATGCAGGTCATGTTCGGCTGGATGTCCGGGTGGCTTTGCAGATACGCCAGGGCATAGGCGCGGAACGTGCCGAGGTTGGTCATGCGCCGGCGGTTGGCCGACAGTTGCGCGCTGTGGCCCTGGGCCTCGTTCCAGGCCTTGAGTTCGGCCTGTTTGCGACCGATGTAGCCGGTGAGCAGGTGCACCTGGGTCATGCGCACTTCTTCGTCATCGCGCAAAAAGCGCACGCCGCTGGCATCGATGTACAGGCTGCGCTTGATGCGCCGCCCGCCGGAGGCCTGCATACCGCGCCAGTTTTTGAACGACTCGGACATCAGGCGCCAGGTCGGGATGGAAACGATGGTTTTGTCGAAATTCTGCACCTTGACCGTATGCAGGGTGATGTCCACCACATCGCCGTCGGCGCCGACCTGGGGCATTTCGATCCAGTCGCCGACCCGCAGCATGTCGTTGCTGGTCAATTGCACGCTGGCGACGAACGACAGCAGCGTGTCCTTGTACACCAACAGAATCACCGCCGACATCGCACCCAGGCCCGACAGCAGCAGCAACGGCGAACGGTCGATCAGGGTGGCGACGATGATGATCGCGCCAAACACGAACAACACCATTTTTGCCAACTGCACATAACCCTTGATCGAGCGGGTGCGTGCGTGTTCGGTGCGCGCGTAGATATCCAGCAGCGCATTGAGCAGGGCACTCATGGCCAGCATCATAAACAGAATGGTGATCGCCAGGGCGACATTGCCGATAAACAGAATGGCGGTCTTGCTCAGGTCAGGTACCAGGTACAGGCCGAACTGGATCACCAGGGACGGCGTCATTTGCGCCAGCCGATGGAAGACCTTGTTATGTCGCAGATCGTTCAGCCAGTGCAGGGCCGGTTGCCGGCCAAGCAATTTGACTGCGTGCAGGATGAGGTAACGCGCTACCCGTCCAACCAGCAATGCCACCACCAGCAGCACCAGCAAACCGAGGCTGGAATGCAGGACCGGGTGTTCATCGAGGGCGCCCCAAAGGTCTTGGACGTTGAGCCAGAGCTGTTTGATATCCATGAGTGAACCGATTCTTCTGTAAGACAACACGGGGCAATTAGAGCATTTAAGTGCAACAAAGTTGACGCTCTGGACAAAATCGCTGACAAAAAAGCAGCTGATTAGCCCTGTTCGCGTAAAGAAACTCGGTTTGGCCGCCCGAAACCGGTAACCTATGGCGCTGATATTTTGTATTTCTTCGAGGTAGCACCCGTGTTTTCCCAATTCGCCCTGCACGAACGCCTGCTCAAAGCCGTGGCCGAGCTTAAATTTGTCGAGCCTACGCCTGTGCAAGCAGCGGCCATCCCGCTCGCGCTCCAAGGGCGTGACCTGCGGGTGACGGCTCAAACCGGCAGCGGCAAGACCGCCGCTTTCGTCTTGCCGGTTCTGAATCGTCTGATTGGCCCGGCCAAGGTCCGCGTCAGCATCAAGACCCTGATCCTGCTGCCGACCCGTGAGCTGGCCCAGCAGACCCTCAAGGAAGTCGAGCGCTTCTCGCAGTTCACCTTCATCAAGTCCGGCATCATTACCGGCGGCGAAGACTTCAAGGTCCAGGCTGCCATGCTGCGCAAGGTGCCGGACATCCTGATCGGTACCCCGGGGCGCATGATCGAGCAACTCAATGCCGGCAACCTCGACCTCAAGGAAGTCGAAGTACTGGTGCTCGACGAAGCCGACCGTATGCTCGACATGGGCTTTGCCGATGACGTGCAGCGCCTGGTCGCTGAATGCGTCAATCGCCAGCAGACCATGCTGTTCTCCGCCACCACCGGCGGTTCAACCCTGCGCGACATGGTTGCCAAGGTGCTGAACAACCCTGAGCACTTGCAGGTCAACAACGTCAGTGACCTGAACGCCACCACGCGTCAGCAGATCGTGACCGCTGACCATAACGTGCACAAAGAACAGATCCTCAACTGGTTGCTGGCCAACGAGACCTACCAGAAGGCCATCGTGTTCACCAACACCCGTGCCGCCGCCGACCGTATCTACGGGCGTCTGGTCGCGCAGGAATACAAGGCGTTCGTGCTGCACGGCGAGAAAGACCAGAAGGACCGCAAGCTGGCCATCGACCGCCTCAAGGCGGGCGGCGTGAAGATCCTGGTAGCCACCGACGTCGCTGCCCGTGGCCTGGACGTTGATGGCCTGGACCTGGTGATCAACTTCGACATGCCGCGCAGCGGCGACGAATACGTGCACCGTATCGGCCGTACCGGGCGTGCCGGCAACGATGGCCTGGCCATCTCGCTGATCTGCCACGGCGACTGGAACCTGATGTCGAGCATCGAACGCTACCTCAAGCAGTCGTTCGAGCGCCGTACCATCAAGGAAGTCAAAGGCACTTACACCGGGCCGAAGAAGGTCAAGGCGTCGGGCAAGGCCGTTGGCGTGAAGAAGAAAAAGACCGACGCCAAGGGCGACAAGAAGAAAACCGGCGCCAAGTCACCGACCAAGCGCAAGATCGCCAACCGGCCGAAGACCGACAACCTGTCGCTCGTCAGCAAGGACGGCATGGCGCCGCTCAAGCGCCGCAAGCCAGAAGCACCGGCTGCCGAATAAGCAGCCAGGCAGAAAAAAACCGGACAATGTCCGGTTTTTTTTCGCCATCAGTTTTTGGCTTTGGAGGCGGCTTCTTTCAGTTCTTTGAGCCTTGCGTCGATCAGTTGGCATTTGTCGGGAAACTCGGCGCTTTCGGTGTCCAGGTCCATTTTCTGCAATTGGGCATTCATCTCCTTGGCCTTCAGCGGATTCTGTTCCGTTAGCTGGGTCACTTGCTTGGCCAGTTCTTCGCGTTTGGCCGTGGCCTCTTCAGGCGTGCAAGCCCAGGCGGGCAGGGCGCTCAACAGTGTGGCGGCAATCGCCAGGTTCATCAGGGTTTTCATGGTCGGACCTCCTTGGCGGTATAGGCAGTTGAGGCGGCGAACGTCTGGAAAGTTCAGAGAAATGAAGCCCGTCTATCCGGGTGAACGGCCAGTGCCCCCACGTGTCACTACCTATGACGGGCTAATTTTTCATCGGCCTGCAGGAGGAATCAGGATGACGACTTACAACTGGGATCTGATCGAACGTCTGCTGCACGAAGTGCAGAACGGCGAGGGCAGCTTCGCCCCGCGTAAATACGCCGAGCAGGAAGCCGCTGATAAGGCTGCGGCTGGCGAGGACACCGGGAACCTGGATGCGCTGAAAAAAACCGCTGCGGATTACGAGGCGTTGTTGTTCAAGCGCGGGTTTATTGAGTCGCGTCCCGAAGAGGAAGGCGGCAATGGTGAAAACTTCATCTTGACTGAGCGGGGTGCAAGTCTGCTGGCGTTGATCGACAGCTCGATTCCTGGCCATGAGCACCCCCGTCAAGTGATGGACGAGCAGGAGGACGCGCTGGAGGAGGCGACCTTCGATCAAGTCTCTTCCAAAGCTGCGATTGCCGGTGGCGCTATCTAACCCCTGAATCCAATGTGGGTGGGAGCCCTGCTCCCCTCCCTATTGATTTGCGCCGGCTTTGAGGCATTTAAGCGCTTTGAAATCGCCTCGTACGCCGTCGATTTTTTGCCTCAGCTTCTGACGTTGTTGCTCGGTGCTCTCAGCCATCAGGTCCACGATCAGACTGCGCGCCGCCGCTTCGGTCTGGGCATAGGCAGCGCGGTATTCAGGCGTCCATAGGCTCTCCCTGTCCACCAGCAAACGTTGCATTTTCTGCGGGAAGTCGGCGTCGTGGCGGTGTTCAACGGCCTCGATAAACTGCGCCTGCCAATGGGCGCGGTTGCCGATCCACGCCTGGTTCTGTTCGCCCAAAGCGTTGGACCACGCCGTTACACGGTTTTGCTGGCTGGCGCTCAGCGGGCCGATCCAGGCATCCAGGCGCTTGCTCATGCGCTGGGCGCGTTCCTTGATCTGCTGGGCCAGCGGCGGTTTGAGGTATTCATCCTGGCGTTTGCGCAGGTCTTTGGCCAGGGCGTCGCTCATGTCCTTGACCTGTTGATCATCCAGACCCTGCAGCAACTGCACGGCGGACGGGGTGATCTCCCGCGCGATCTCGGCAATCGCCTGCTTGGCTTCCACGGTTCGGGTTTGCAGCGCGGCGTCAGTGATTTGCTGGCTGTCGACCATCTGCTGCAGGCGGTCGAGCCAGTCCAGGTAGCCCGGCAATTGCGTGGTGCAATGCCAGGCCAGGTGTTCCTTGAGGGTGTCGTTGAACCAGCTCTTCTGCCCTGCATTCATATCCAGGTAGTCGTTGAGGGTCCAGGGGATGATCACGTCGAGATTACGGTAGGCCAGGCCCACGCGATTGCAGCCGGCGAGCACCAGGCTCAGGGTCAGCAGTACCATCAGGAGTTTGAGCCGGCGCAACATGGGCGAGTCCTTGCACAGATGGGGTTAATGCATGTGAACCTGCGCGGGGTGCGACAGTTCAGCCCATCAATAAAACGGCCGGACGGCCTTCAAGGTCAACAGGCCGTCGCATTGCGAGTTGTGTCCGGAGTAGGCCGAGCACTCTCCGCCGCTGAGGCTGGAGTCGCTGTAGATCAGATCCAGGTCGATGCCTTTCCAGGCCCGGGAGAATTGCACCGACCAGTCGCTGAAACTGCTGATGGCGCCGTTTTCCACCGACACCGGTGTGCCCAATTGGTGGGTGGTGTATTTCATGCTGACGCCGATACCGAAGGGCTGGGTGCCGCCGAGGTCGGCGAACAGGGTGCTGTCCTGGCGGTCGGGGTCGTTGCTGAAGGACACGCCGAAGCGGTTGCCCAACAGGTTCAGGCCGCCGTAGAACTCCTGGCTGTCGAGGGGGCTGACCTTGGGGTAGCTGTAGTGAATCAAGCCCACTTCATAGCCCAGGGTCTGGTCGAAAGGGCGTTTGAAACCCAGGTAGGAGTCAACTTCGAGATTGTTGGCCGACGACAGGCCCATATTCGGTGAAAACTGGCCGAAATACAGGCCGCTGTCGTGGGTAAGGTCCAGGCCACCGTGGAATGAGTCACTGCCAGGGGAGGTGGGCTTGACCAGGCCCTGGGCCATGCTACGGCTGGGGGTAGTGCCCAATTTCAGGTCGAAGTCGCCCAGTTCACGCTGAAAAATCTGCGCTTCGGCCAAAGGGCTGGCGATCAGAATGCTGACCAGGAAAATACAGCGTTTAAGCATGCTTCACTCCATGAAAAGCGAGGAGCAGTAACAGATGGGGTCGAGCAGATGCCCGTGCTAGACGTGTGCAAGGATACCGGCGAATGCCAGGCATTGAGGCCCGTTCGTCGATTAGCTTGGTATTGAAGGGTGTACGAGGGTGTTTCCAACTCTAGTCCTAGCGCCTTGAAGGCAAGACGCTTAGGGACCAGATGCAGTGCGCAGGTAGGACGATTACTTCTTGCCCAGGCTGATCTGCTTGGACGGGCCGAAAGTCTGGCCGCTCACGCCCTTGGCAATTTGCTGGATTTCGCCGCCGGACTTGAGGAAAGCAGCAATCTGGCTGTTGATCGATTCGCTGGTTTCAACGGCGGGAGCTGGCTTTGCTTTGCTGTTGGATGCTTTTACACGCATGGCGGCCACTAACCTGTAGAGAATTAACTTGGCCAGGCATCGTACAGGAAATACTTGACAATTGCTTGGCAAATATCCCCTGAGAATATAGGCCAGGCTGGGAAAGAGCCCAGGTTTAATGATGAAATAAGCCGCTAACTTACTGTTTTAGCTCGAAACCATGGGCGTGTGCGAGGTTGGCGGCCCGGAAAAATTCAACCGATTGATCAGACGAGCGGGGCGATGCCAATAGAACGCCATGCCAGCCCGCGATTTTTCAGGCGCGCGCGCGTGCAGGGCCCAACTCGGGTAGAATGCCGCCCACGCAATGAGGGTATTGGAAATGGCTTTAGTCGGGCGCTACAACAGCTTGCAAGTGGTCAAGCACACTAACTTTGGTTTGTACCTCGATGGTGCGCAAGATGGGGAAATCCTCTTGCCTAATCGGTATATCCCTAAAGATATTCCCAGTGAAGATGAAGACTGGCTCAATGTTTTCATTTACTTGGACAGCGATGACAAACTTATCGCCACCACTGAAAAACCCAAAGTTCAAGTCGGCGAATTTGCCAGTTTGAAAGTTGTGGAAGTCAACAGTATCGGGGTGTTCCTCGACTGGGGCCTGCCAAAGGATCTGCTGCTGCCGTATTCGGAAGAAAAGCGCCAGCTGACGGCGGGTGAATATTGCGTGGTGCACGTCTACCTCGACAAGCACACCAAGCGCATCACCGCCACCGCACGTCTTGACCGTTACCTGGACAAGACGCCAGCCAACTACCAGGTGGGCCAGGAAGTCGATCTGTTGGTGGCTGAAGCCACGGACATGGGTTTCAAGGCAATCATCAACAACAAGCACTGGGGCCTGATCCACAAGAACGAAGTGTTCAAGTTCCTGCGCCCGGGCAAGGAAGAAAAAGGCTTCATCAAGGAGATTCGCGCCGATGGCAACATCAGCCTGAGCCTGCAACCGGTCGGCCAGGAAGCGGCCTCCAGCCTCAACTCCAAGATCCTCGCCAAGTTGCGTGACAACAACGGCACCCTGCCGGTCAGCGACAAAAGCGATCCGGCGGTGATCAGCAACTTGTTCGGCGTCAGCAAAGGCAACTTTAAAAAGGCCATTGGTGCGCTCTACAAGCAAGGCCAGATCGTGATTCACGCTGACCGCATTGAACTAAGCTGATCGCGCCTGGCTCTTTGTAGGAGCGAGCGTGCTCGCGAAAATATTCCAGGCGCAGTGTGGCGTTGGATGTACGTTTTTCGCGAGCAAGCTCGCTCCTACAAAGGCTCGTGTCATGTCCAAGAAACCACTCTTCGCCTACCTCGGCACCTTGTTTACCTTCCTGGTCCTCGACGGCCTCTGGCTCGGCGTGTTGATGGGCCCCACCTACAAATCCCTGCTCGGCCCGCTGATGCTTGATCAGCCGCGCCTTTTGCCTGCGGTGTTGTTCTATTTGCTGTATGTCCTCGGTTGTGTGGTGTTCGTGGTCTTGCCCAGTGCCAGTTGGCAACGTGCTGCGCGGTTGGGCGCACTGCTGGGCCTGGTGGCCTATGGCACTTATGATTTGAGCAATTGGGCCACGCTTCAGGGCTGGTCCGCCGGGCTCGCGGTGATGGACATGGCGTGGGGCACCTGTTTAACCGCCCTGTGCTGCACCGTCGGCCACCTGTGTGCACGGCGTGTGCATCGGTAGTTGGCGGTTGATCAAGACCGAGCCTGCCACCAACAACCCGGCACCGGCGACGATCAACGCCGGGTGCAGACCACCACTGAGGTGACTGCTCATCGAGGCCAGTAGCGGACCGCTCAGTTGGCCGATGGCAAAGCTGGCGGTCAGTAGCCCTGTGCTGCGTTGGTAGCCGTTGGGTGCAACCTCGCGCAGGCGCGCCATTACCAGTTGCATGCAGGCCAGGAAGGGCGCGCCGCACAACAACACGCCCAGCGCAAGGCCCCAACTGTTACCGAGCAGGCAGGCGAAGACCCCGGCCGCTTGCAGCCACAAGGTCACCATCAGCCATCGGCGCGTGGTGTCCGGGCTCTTGCGGCGCAGACTTGCCACCACCACACCTACAGCGGCAGCCAGGCCGAAGCAGGGCCAGAACAGATCGGCCTGCCAGGCTCCGTTGAACTGTGCGTTGGCCATCTGCGACAGAAAGGTCGCGGGGATGATGTAGCCCAGGCCGAACAGGAAATAGATCCAGCACAGATGCGCGATGCTGCCGTTGTTGCTTGCACGGGTTTCAGCATGCGCCGTGAGGGTTGGCTTGGGTAAAAAGGGCAGGATCGCCAGCAGCATCACCAGGGCAACGATGCCGTAGACCAGCCACAGCATGGCGGAGCCTTGCCCCAGCAAGTTCGAGCCCAGCGCCAGCAGCCCCGTCAGCGCGATCCCAAGTCCCGGCCCGGCAAATACCAGCGCACCCAGACGCGGCCGGCCGGCGGCGATCGCCAGCGGCTGGCTCAGGCTGGTAATCATCACCAGAGCCCAGGCGCTGGCCACGCCGGTTCCGAAGCGCAACAGCAAGTGCGGCCAGAACCCATGGGCCCAGTACGACGCCAGCGTCAGCAGGACGCAGAGCCACAACCCGCCATAAAGGCGGCCGCGTACATGATGATGGCTGCGAGCAAAGATCGAATCCACCGCGCCCACACAGTAGCCCAAGTAATTGGCGGCCGCGATCAGCCCGGCATCCGCCAGGTCGACCTGACCTTCGCTGAGTAAATGCGGCATTTGCGGGGTCAGGGCGAAGCGGCCAATGCCCATGGCCATCATCAGGGCGATAAGGCTGGCGAGTAAACGAATCTGCGGTGACATGCTTAGGTTTCCTACAGGAAAGCGAATGACTTGTAGGCTAAGGCGGATTGACTTTCTGTAAAATTGAATAATAGTGAGTAACTTGTTCAGTTTTGGAGAAAGGTATGGAGTTCAGTCAATTGCGGATTTTCCAGGCCGTGGCGGAAGAGGGCTCCATCACCCGCGCCGCTGAACGTTTGCACCGCGTGCCATCGAACTTGTCGACCCGCCTCAAGCAGATGGAGGAGCAACTGGGAGTCGAGCTGTTTGTGCGTGAGCGCCAGCGGTTGCAGCTTTCTCCTGCGGGTAAAGTGCTGCTGGACTACAGCACTCGGCTGCTGGCGCTGCATGACGAAGCTCACAGCGCCGTACAAGGCGGGCAACCGGCTGGTGATTTTGTGCTGGGCAGCATGTACAGCACCGCCGCGGTGCATTTGCCCAAGCTGCTGGCGCGCTATCACAGGACTTACCCCATGGTGAACCTGCAAGTGCAGTCGGCGCCCAGCGGGGAGCTGCTGGAAGGTTTGATTACCGGACGGCTGGACGCAGCGTTTGTGGACGGTCCGCTGACCATCGCGACCCTGGATGGCGTACCGTTGTGCGAAGAGCGCCTGGTATTGATTTGCGAAGCCGATCACCCACCGGTGCGCGGGCCCCAGGACGTTGCCGGACGATCTGTGTTCACGTTCCGACGCAGCTGCGCCTATCGCACGCGCCTGGAAACCTGGTTTTCCCACGAGCATGTGGCCATGGGGCGGGCTATCGAGATCGAGTCCTATCAAGGGATGCTCGCGTGTGTGATCGCCGGTTCGGGGGTGGCGTTGATGTCGCAATCGATGCTCGACAGCCTGCCAGGCAAGGACAGCGTGTCCGTTCATCCGCTGACCGGGCCTTTTGCCACTGCGACCACCTGGCTGATGTGGCGAAAGGGTATGCTCGGCGCTAACCTCAATGCATGGATCGACCTGCAGCACGAAGGCAGCCCGGCAAGCCTGGCAGATACGCGCGCCATCGCTTGAGCGATTCGTCAGGATTTGGATCAATCCAGTAATAGTTAGTTGTGGTTTCGTTCAAGCATTACCTAGGACTTAGGGCTACTATCTCTGTAGGAAACGGCGACAAAACTCACGCCGACCAGCACTACCCTCAAAGGGGGCAACCATGAAAGAGAAAATCCAAAACTGGCTCCACGATCTTGGCGTTGCGCTGGGCTTGATCGAGCCCCCGCTGCAACCGGTGCCGATCCGCACGGACGATGAGCAGCGCCGGCCCCGTCGCCGCTGAGTATCAGGCCCAAACAATATGGGAAATGTGGGAGCGGACTTGCTCGCGAATACGGTGCATCAGCCGGTAAATGGTTGAATGACACACCGCATTCGCGAGCAAGTCCGCTCCCACAATTATTTTGTGCAGGGCAAAAAAAACGGGTGCGAACACCAACGTCGCACCCGCTGAAGAAATTATCCTAATCGCTCAAGCCGCCCGAGCCGCCACGGTATCCGGTTTGCGCGACAACACACTCACCAGCACAAAACTCACCAGGGCTACCGCCAGGCTGCAGTAAATCGGTGTGTTTGCATCCAACCCATCCTTGAACATAAATACCAGCGCGGTTACGAAACCCAGCGCCATGGACGTGATCGCGCCCGAGGTGGTGGCTCGCTTCCAGAATATCGCGCCAATCAGAGGTACCAACATACCGCCCACCAACAGGTTATAGGCCAGGGTCAGCGCGCTGATCACGTCATTCACCACCAGTGCGATGCCCAATACGGCAACACCGGTCATCAGGGTGAACACGCGGTTGATGCCCAGGCTCGATTGCTTGCCACCGCGCAGCCGTGGCAGCAGGTCTTCGGTCAACACGGTGGACGCAGCGAGCAGGCCGGCGCTGGCGGTGGACATCATCGCCGCCAGGGCAGCCGCAATCACCAGGCCACGAATACCGTCCGGTAACGAGGCTTTGACGATGGCGGCAAAGGCATTGTTGACGTTATCCAGGTCCGGGATCAGCACGTGAGCCGCCATGCCAATCAGGGCGCAGGCCAGGCCGTAGAGAATGCAGTAGAAACCGGCGAAAGTGCCCGCGTACTGGGCGACCTTTTCATCACGGGCGGTGAATACTCGCTGCCAGATATCCTGGCCGATCAGGATGCCGAAGAAGTAGATCATGAAGTAAGTGATGATCGTGTCCCAACCGATCGCGGTAAAGCTGAAGTTCGACGCCGGCAGCTTGGCCACCAGTTCATCCCAGCCGCCGACGCGGTACAGGCAGATCGGCAGCAGGATGAACATCAGGCCGACGGTCTTGATCACAAATTGCACGATATCGGTCAGGGTCAGCGACCACATGCCACCGATGGTTGAATACACCACCACCACACCGCCGCCTACCAGCACCGACATCCAGAACGGCAAGTCGAACAGCACTTGCAATACGGTGCCGATTGCCAGGATCGAGGTCACGCCGATCATCAGTGCATAGGCCAGCATGATCACAGCGCTGGCCTGGCGCGCCATGGGGTTGTAGCGTTTTTCCAGGACCTGGGTCACGGTGAAGATTTTCAGCTTCAGCAGCGGCTTGGCCAGGAACAGGTTCAGCGCAATGATCCCGGCGCCCAGCGCGGCGCACAGCCAGAAACCTGAAATGCCGTGCACATAACCCAAGCGCACGGTGCCGACGGTGGAGGCGCCGCCCAATACCGTGGCGGCCATGGTGCCCATGTACAGCGATGGGCCGAGGTTACGGCCCGCCACCAGATAGTCTTCGTGGGTTTTGGCGCGGCGCATACCGTAGTAGCCAAGCACGAGCATACCGGCGGCGTAGATGAGTACGACGAATAAATCCAAAGCCATGACGGTGATTCTCCGATTATCTTTTTTATGGGCGATCAAGCGGCAGCCGGCTCGGTCAACACGCGAGCGAAGGTCAGGTATATCGTTGGACGGGGATCTGCGCGATCCCCTTGATTGTTATCGTGAAGGCATCAGCGATGCGCGACGCCAGGCAATACGCAGAGCATCTCGTACAGCAAGTTGGCGCCCAGCAGCGAGGTGTTGCCGGTGGTGTCATAGGGCGGCGAAACTTCCACCAGATCACAACCAATCAGGTCCAGGCCCTGGCAGCCACGGATGATCTCGATCGCCTGGATGGTGGTCAGCCCGCCGATTTCCGGGGTGCCGGTGCCGGGTGCCCAGGCGGGATCGATGCCGTCGATATCGAAGCTGAGGTACACCGGGCCGCCGCCGACTTTCTCCCGCACTTGGGCCATCAACGGGGCCAGGGAGTGGTGCCAGCATTCTTCGGCCTGGACCACGCGAAAGCCTTGCTTGCGGCTCCAGTTGAAGTCTTCAGCGGTGTAGCCCTGGGCACGCAGGCCGATCTGCACCACGCGGTCGCAATCGAGCAACCCTTCTTCCACGGCGCGGCGGAAGGTGGTGCCGTGGGCGATTTTTTCGCCGAACATATGGTCGTTGACGTCGGCATGGGCATCGATGTGCACCAGCCCGACCTTGCCGTGTTTCTTGTGGATCGCCCGCAGGATCGGCAGGGTGATGGTGTGGTCGCCGCCCAGGGTCAGGGGGATCACGTCGTGCTCGAGGATTTCATCGTAGGCCTCTTCGATGATGCGCACGGCGTCGAGCAGGTTGAAGGTGTTGATCGCCACGTCGCCGATGTCGGCCACTGACAGTGAGTCGAACGGTGCCGCCCCGGTGGCCATGTTGTAGGGGCGGATCATCACCGACTCGGCGCGGATTTCCCGAGGCCCGAAGCGTGTGCCGGCGCGCAGCGAGGTGCCGATATCCAGGGGCACGCCGATAAAGGCAGCGTCCAGACCCTTGGCCGTTTGCAGGTGGGGAAGACGCATCATGGTGGCGATGCCGGCGAAGCGCGGCATTTCGTTGCCGCCCAGTGGTTGGTGGAAAATCTTGTCCACGGGATTGCCTCATCGTTGTTTTGTTTATTGATGGCCGATTCTGCGAAAAGCCCGGGGCAGGAAGAATCGGCAGGGGCAAATACTTAGTTCAGATTTTTCTAAACTAATGCAGGGAGGTAGACTGCATGCATCCCTGTCCGGAACCGACCATGGCCAACGCCTTGCCCGACCTGAAACTCCTGCGCATCTTCGTCAGCGTCGTGCGCCACCAGGGGTTCGCCAATGCCCAGCACGAACTCAACCTGTCGACGTCGGCCATCAGCACGTATATGAGCCAACTCGAATCCGCGCTGGGCCTGGTGCTGTGCCATCGAGGACGTGGCGGCTTCAGCCTGACCAGCAAAGGCGAGCTGTTTCATCAGGAAACCCTGCGCCTGTTGGGCGAGCTCGAGGGCTTCGAGCAATACGCCGCCGCGCTCAAAGGCGAGTTGCGCGGCACGCTCAAGCTGGGCGTGCTTGATTCCACCGTCAGCGACAAGGCCCTGCCATTCGCCGAAGTGATTGGCGCCTACAGCCTGGAACATCCGGCGGTTCACCTGAATCTGTCGGTGATGAGCCCCTACGAACTGCAACTGGGCGTACAGGACAACCGCCTGGACCTGGCAATCGGTGCGTTCTCCAACCGTATGAGCGGGCTGATCTATATGCCGCTGTACCGCGAACAGCACTGGCTGTATTGCAGCAACCGGCACCCGCTGTTCAGCGAGCGGCGTATTCCCGAACAGGTCATCACTCAGCAACGTATGGTCGGCCGCGGCTACTGGAGCCAGGCCGAACTGGCGCGCCACGGCTTCAAACACAGCGCCGCGACCGTGGAAAGTATGGAAGCGCAGTTGATCCTGGTATTGTCCGGCGCCTACATCGGTTACCTGCCCGAACACTACGCCCAGGCCTGGGCCGACAAGGGTGACCTGCGCGTGTTACTGCCGGCGACCTTCGGCTACCAGGCGCCGTTCTCGATGATCATGCGCCGTGGTCGTAGCCGTGAACCGCTGATCCAGACCTTCCGCGACTTGCTCAAGACCCAGCTTAACCAGGCCTGAAAAAACCATGTCCAGACCCCAATGCCCGCAATGCTTGCGGCCGACCACTCATTGCCTCTGTGCACTGATCCCGACCCTCGACAGCCGCACTCGCGTGTTGCTGTTGCAGCACCCGAGCGAGGTCGGCCATGCGCTCAATACCGCGAGGTTGGCGGCGTTGGGCTTGAATAATGCGCAGTTGGTGGTGGGGGAGGTGTTTGATGATCTGGCGACGTTATTAAACCCGCCTGGTTATCGGGCGCGGCTGTTGTTTCCGGCGGATGACGCCGAGCCGCTGCGCGCTTATGCACCTGACGATCAGCCATTGTTATTGGTGGTTCCCGATGGCACCTGGCGCAAGGCGCGCAAGCTGTTGCACCTCAACCCTTTGCTGGCGGCGTTGCCCCGGGTGACATTGGCCCTAGGCGGCGTTTCCCGCTATCGCTTGCGCAAGGCGCCGGGGCCTGGTGCCTTGTCGACGGTTGAAGCAATCACGCAAGCGTTGCAGGTATTGGAAGCTCCACTATCGTTCGAGCCGCTGCTCAAACCCTTTGAAGCGCTGATCGAAGGGCAGATTGCTGCGATGGGGGATGAGGTATTCCAGAGAAATCATGGTGAAGGGCAGAAGGATTAGCAGGTTTGACGAGGCGCGCCCATCGGGAGCAAGCCCCCTCCCACAGTCGATCGCGTTCCTGCATAAAAATGCGGTCCAATGTGGGAGGGGGCTTGCCCCCGATGGAGCCCTCACAGTCAACACTTTAATGGCTTATGCCTTTAAGCCATAAGCACCGCACTTTGCGTGATATGGCCCGCCGGCCTTTCCCGGTATGATGTCCGCCCCCGCAGTCTGGATTGCGAATACGCCATGACCTTGCAGTACCCCACAATCGCCGATTGCGTCGGCAACACGCCCCTGGTCCGCTTGCAACGCATGGCGGGTGAAACCAGCAATACCCTGTTGCTCAAACTCGAAGGCAACAACCCGGCCGGCTCCGTCAAGGACCGCCCGGCGCTGTCGATGATCGCCCGCGCCGAGTTGCGCGGGCAGATCAAGCCAGGCGACACCCTGATTGAAGCCACCTCGGGTAACACCGGGATCGCCCTGGCCATGGCCGCCGCGATCAAAGGCTACAAGATGGTGCTGATCATGCCCGACAACGGCAGTGCCGAGCGCAAGGCGGCGATGACCGCTTACGGTGCCCAGCTGATCCTGGTCACCCAGGAAGAAGGCATGGAAGGCGCCCGTGACCTCGCCGAGCGTATGGCCGCCGAAGGCCGTGGCGTGGTGCTGGACCAGTTCGCCAACGGTGACAATCCCGAGGCGCACTACACCAGCACCGGCCCGGAAATCTGGCGCCAGACCCAGGGCACCATTACCCATTTCGTCAGTTCCATGGGCACCACCGGCACCATCATGGGCAACTCGCGCTACCTGAAGGAGCAGAACCCTGCGATCCAGATCGTCGGTCTGCAACCGATGGAAGGCGCGGCCATCCCCGGTATCCGCCGCTGGCCCGAAGAGTACTTGCCGAAGATCTACAACGCGACGCGAGTAGACCGCATCATCGACATGGCCCAGCGCGAAGCCGAAGACACTACGCGCCGTCTGGCCCGTGAAGAAGGCATCTTCTGCGGCGTGTCCTCCGGCGGCGCTGTGGCCGGTATGTTGCGCTTGTCCAAAGAAGTGGAAAACGCGGTGATCGTCGCGATCATCTGTGACCGAGGCGACCGCTACCTGTCGACCGGCATCTTCGACGAACCCAACTGATGGCCAAGCACGAGAGAGGCCTGCGCTTCCAGCCGACAGGCGGCAGCCGGGCCCCGCAGATCCCTGTGGGCAAGAAACAGCGCCTGACCATCGAGCGCCTGGCCAATGATGGCCGTGGCATTGTGTTCTTTGAAGGCCGCACCTGGTTTGTGAATGGTGCGCTGGCCGGCGAAGAAGTCGAAGCGCGGGTGTTGGGCGCCCACGGCAAAGTGGTTGAGGCCCGCACCGAGCGGGTGTTCAAGGCCAGTGAGCTACGGCGCCCGGCACCCTGCGCCCACGTTGGCCGCTGCGGCGGTTGCAGCGTGCAGCATCTGCCCCATGATCAGCAACTTGCCCTGAAACAGCGCATGCTCGCCGAGCAGTTGTCGCGGGTGGCAGGTGTCGAACCGCAAGAGTGGGCGCCGCCGTTGAGCGGGCCGGAGTTCGGTTACCGGCGTCGCGCCCGTGTGGCCGTACGTTGGGACGCCAAGGCGAAGAAACTCGAAGTGGGTTTTCGCGCCGTGGCCAGTCAGGACATCGTCGCTATCGACGATTGCCCGGTGCTGGTACAAGCCTTGCAACCGATCATGCAGCGCTTGCCGAATATGCTGCGTCGCCTGAGCAAACCGCAGGCGCTGGGGCATGTGGAGCTGTTCAGTGGTTCGTCCATCGCCGTTTTGCTGCGGCATATGGCACCGCTGTCCGAAGCAGACCTGCTCATCCTTAAAGAATTCTGTACCTTCCATGAGGCCCAATTGTGGCTGCATGGCGAGGGCCAGCCGGAACCTGCCGAGCCCGACCAGGCCCTGGGGTTTCGCCTGGATGCCTGGAATCTGGAACTGGCTTATCGGCCAGGAGATTTTGTGCAGGTCAACGCCGGGGTCAATCAGGCGATGGTTGCCCAGGCATTGGAGTGGCTGGCGCCACAAGCCGACGAACGGGTGTTGGACCTGTTTTGCGGCCTTGGCAACTTCGCCTTGCCGCTGGCGCGCCAGGTGCGCGAAGTGGTGGCGGTAGAGGGTGTGCAGACCATGGTGGACCGTGCGGCACTCAATGCCGCGAGCAACCATTTGCCTAACGTGCAGTTCTTTCAGGCCGACCTGTCTCAGCCTTTGACTGACGCGCCATGGGCCAAACAGGGCTTTTCTGCGGTACTCTTGGACCCACCCCGCGATGGTGCCCAAGAGGTTGTGCGCAAGCTCGCCACCCTTGGAGCCAAGCGCCTGGTGTATGTGTCCTGTAACCCAGCTACGCTGGCGCGGGACACGGTTGAGTTGGTCAAGCAAGGCTACCGGCTAAAGCGTGCCGGGATTCTCGACATGTTTCCGCAGACTGCGCATGTCGAGGCCATGGCGTTATTTGAAGCGGGCTAGGATGCCCGTTTAATCCGACTGGCCTGCGTTCTCCAAGGCCTTGGTACTGCTACGGAGCTCGCAGTAAAAGTCGGCGATGATTTTGGCGCATCAAAGGTGCGTCGTAGGGAAGGTAAGCAAGATGGTACAGGTGAGAGCACACCAGCCGATCAACACCGACGGCAGTATCAATCTCGAGGCATGGCTGGATCATGCCGTCAGTGTCGACCCGGCACTGGACCGTGAAGCCTTGAAAGCAGCCTGCGAGTTCGCTCGTGAGTCTGAGCAGCAAGACAATGCGGCCAAGAACCTGTGGGCCGAAGGCACTTCAAGCTTTCGCACCGGGTTGGAAATCGCCGAGATCCTCGCCGATCTCAAGCTGGATCAGGATTCGCTGATCGCCGCCGTGCTGTATCGCGGCGTGCGCGAGGGGCATATTCCGTTGGCAACCGTTGGCCAGCGCTTCGGCTCGGTGGTGACCAAGCTGATCGACGGCGTGCTGCGCATGGCGGCCATCAGTGCCAGCCTCAGCCCGCGCCAGTCGATGGTGCTGGGCACCCAGGGCCAGGTGGAAAACCTGCGCAAGATGCTGGTGGCGATGGTCGACGACGTGCGCGTCGCCCTGATCAAGCTGGCCGAGCGTACCTGCGCGATCCGTGCGGTGAAGACCGCCGACGACGAAAAGCGCAACCGCGTCGCCCGCGAAGTCTTCGACATCTACGCGCCGCTGGCCCACCGCCTGGGCATCGGCCACATCAAGTGGGAGCTGGAGGACCTGTCCTTTCGCTACCTGGAGCCGGACCAATATAAACAGATCGCCACGTTGCTGCACGAGCGGCGCCTGGATCGCGAGCGCTTTATCAGCGACGTGATGGGCCAGCTGCGTTCCGAGCTGCAGGCAACTGGCGTAGACGCCGACATCAGCGGCCGCGCCAAGCACATCTACTCGATCTGGCGCAAAATGCAGCGCAAGGGCCTGGCCTTCAGCCAGATCTATGACGTGCGGGCGGTGCGCGTGCTGGTGCCGGAAATGCGCGATTGCTACACCGCGCTGGGGATCGTTCACACCCTGTGGCGCCACATCCCCAAGGAGTTCGACGACTACATCGCCAACCCCAAGGAAAATGGCTACCGCTCGCTGCACACCGCGGTGATCGGCCCTGAAGGCAAGGTGCTGGAAGTGCAGATCCGCACCCACGCGATGCACGAAGAGGCCGAGCTGGGTGTGTGCGCGCACTGGCGCTACAAGGGCACCGACGTCAAGGCCGGGTCCAACCAGTACGAAGAGAAAATCTCCTGGCTGCGCCAAGTGCTGGAATGGCACGAAGAACTCGGCGACATCGGCGGGCTGGCCGAACAGCTGCGGGTGGATATCGAGCCGGACCGGGTCTATATCTTCACCCCCGACGGCCATGCCATCGACTTGCCCAAGGGCGCCACGCCGCTGGATTTTGCCTACCGCGTGCACACCGAAATCGGCCATAACTGCCGGGGCGCCAAGATCAACGGGCGCATCGTGCCGCTCAACTACAGCCTGCAAACCGGTGAACAGGTCGAGATCATCACCAGCAAGCACGGCACGCCGAGCCGCGACTGGCTGAACCCGAACCTGGGCTATATCACCACCTCGCGAGCACGGGCGAAGATCGTCCACTGGTTCAAATTGCAAGCGCGCGACCAGAACGTCGCCGCCGGCAAGACCCTGCTCGAACGCGAACTGGCGCGCCTGGGCCTGCCTCAGGTGGACTTCGACAAGCTGGCCGAAAAGGCCAACATGAAGATCGCCGAAGACATGTTCGCCGCCCTCGGTGCCGGTGACCTGCGCCTGGCGCAACTGGTCAACCTGGCCCAGCAACTGGTCGAGCCCGAGCGCGGCAACGAACAGCTGGAACTCATCCCACGCAAGGCCACGGGTTACAAACCGGGCAAGCGTGGCGATATCCAGATCCAGGGCGTGGGCAACCTGATGACGCAAATGGCCGGCTGCTGCCAGCCGTTGCCGGGCGACGCCATTGTCGGCTACATCACCCAGGGCCGTGGCGTGAGCATTCACCGCCAGGACTGCGCCTCGGTGCTGCAACTGGGCGGGCGCGAGCCGGAGCGGATCATCCAGGTCAGTTGGGGGCCGGTGCCGGTGCTCACTTACCCGGTGGACATCATCATCCGTGCCTACGATCGTTCCGGCTTGCTGCGTGACGTCTCGCAAGTGCTGCTCAACGAGCGGATCAACGTGCTGGCGGTCAACACCCGCTCGAACAAAGAGGACAACACGGCGTTGATGTCCCTGACCATCGAGATTCCGGGGTTGGACGCACTGGGACGGTTGCTTGGGAGGATTTCCCAGTTGCCGAATATCATCGAGACGCGGCGCAACCGCACCCCATGAATAGCTGGATGAACGCGAACTGAATTGTGTTAGCTGCTTCATGTGGGAGCTGGCTTGCCTGCGATAGCACCACCTCGGTTTAACTGAAGCACCGAGTCGCGAGCATCGCAGGCAAGCCAGCTCCCACATTGGATTTTCAGCGGAAAGAGATACGATGTATTCACTCGAAGACCTGCTGCACCTGATGAACCGCCTGCGCGACCCGCAATACGGCTGCCCGTGGGACATCAAGCAAACCTACGCGACCATCGTCCCGCACACGCTGGAGGAGGCCTATGAAGTGGCCGACGCCATCGAGCGCGGCGATTTCGATCACCTGCAAGGTGAGCTGGGCGACCTGCTGTTCCAAGTGGTGTATTACAGCCAACTGGCGCGGGAAGAAGGGCGCTTCGAATTTGCCGGCGTGATCGACAGCATCACCCGTAAGTTGATTCGCCGGCATCCTCACGTGTTCCCAACCGGCGACCTGTACGCACCGCTGGATATCCCGCAGTTGAGCGAAGAACAGGTCAAGGAGCGCTGGGAGCAGATCAAAGCTGAGGAGCGCGCAGAAAAGTCCGACGCTCCCGAGCAACTCTCCCTGCTCGATGATGTGCCCACCGCCTTACCTTCGTTGTCCCGTGCGGCCAAGTTGCAAAAGCGCGCCAGCCAGGTCGGTTTCGACTGGCCGGCCGCCTTGCCGGTGGTGGACAACGTGCGTGAAGAGTTGGATGAAGTGCTCGAAGCCATGGCCGATAACGATCCGCAGGCCATTGCCGATGAAGTCGGTGACCTGCTGTTTGCCGCCGTCAACCTGGCCCGTCACCTCAAGGTTGACCCGGAAACCGCACTGCGCGGTGCCAATGCCAAGTTCGAACGACGTTTCCGATTTATCGAACAGGCATTGCGCGATACGCACCAACCCATAGAAGATTGCACCCTCGAAGAGTTGGACGCCCTGTGGGGCGAAGCCAAACGCCAGGAAAAGAATGTGTCCAGCTGCGGTTGAGCAGCTGCCTAAGTGAGTAAGCACCATGAGCCTTTCCCTTCGCGACCAGTTGCTCAAAGCAGGTCTGGTCAACCAAAAGCAGGCCAAGCAGGTCGGCAAAGAGAAGCAGAAGCAGCAGCGTCTGGTCCACAAGGGCCAGGCCGAAGTCGATGATACCCAGGCACGCCTGGCCGCTGAGGCACACGCCGAGAAGGTCAAGCGTGACCAGGAGCTCAACCGCCAGCAGCAGGAAAAAGCCGAGGCCAAGGCGCGTACCGCCCAGGTCAAGCAGTTGATCGAAACCTCGCGCCTGCCCAAGTTGACCACCGAGGACTACTACAACTTTGTCGATGACAAGAAGGTCAAGCGCCTGTCGGTCAACACCTTGATGCGCAACAAGCTGAGCAACGGCTCTCTGGCTATCGTGCACCACGGTGGCGGCTACGAGGTTATCCCGCGTGAAGCGGCGCTCAAGATTCAGGAACGTGCACCGGAGCGCATCGTGCAGCTCAACATCCTCACCGAAAGCCAGGTGCCGGATGAGGATGATCCGTACGCCGCCTACCAGATCCCTGACGATCTGATGTGGTAAGCCGCTAGAAACGACAAACCCCGCCAAAAGGCGGGGTTTGTGTTTTAAGCGTGCAGCGTCAGCCGGTTACCAATCCACTGCGTAACTCAGGCTGAAGGTACGGCCCTCGGCATTCGGGTACGGTGCGCGGGCATTGGCCTGGGCGAACATGTTCTGGTAGTTGCGGTTGGTAAGGTTGTACACCGCACCTTCGAGGCGACCTACCGGTAGCCTTACCGAGCCCAGCAGGTCAACCAAGGTATAGCCCTGGATATCGCGACCGTTGTTGTCCTTGGCCGCCGCGTCATAGTCGGCCAGGCGCATCCCCTG
Organism: Pseudomonas sp. W15Feb34; assembly: GCF_023127765.1. Lineage (NCBI taxonomy): Bacteria > Pseudomonadati > Pseudomonadota > Gammaproteobacteria > Pseudomonadales > Pseudomonadaceae > Pseudomonas > Pseudomonas sp. W15Feb34. The sequence goes on along the minus strand of NZ_SPKN01000010.1, from coordinate 117,638 downwards.
CAAGCGCAGGCTGTAGTCGTCACGCTGATAGCCGACAAAAGCGGTGGTCTTGGCGGGGGAAATACGCGTGGCGGGCAGGTCGATCCATTTGCCGTTCTGCTGGGTCTCGCCCTTGGCGTAAGCGTAAGTACCGCCGACGGACCACTGGTCGTTGACGTTATAAGTCAGGCTGGTTTCGGCACCGCGCACGCGTTCTTTCTGATTGATCAGGCGCAATACACGGTCGTTGGCATCGTAGAACTGCGTGACATCCGAGGTGTTTTCATACGCGGTGACACTGGCCTGCCACTTGTCCCAGTCGCCACGCCAGCCCAGCTCGTAACTGTCGACTTTCAGAGCCTGGGCATTGAGGTCCTGAATATCGTATTTGCTGTTCACGTCACGCAGGAAGCGCTGGATATCCGGCAGGGAAAAGCCCTGGCTGAAGTTGACGAACACGTCCTGGTTTTCGGTCAGGTGATACACCGCCCCGAGGTTATACAGCGTGTCATCGTATTTGAGCGTGCCGCCGGGCAGTGTGGCGCGGTTGCCGGTCTGGACGATTTCGCCGTAGGCGATGCTGTCGGAGACTTTGCTCTCAATCCACTCGCGACGTATTCCACCGCGTAAGGTCCAGTCATCGATATCGTAGGACAGCTGACCAAAGATGGCTTTGGTGGTGGTCTCAATATCCGGGCCCAGTTCGAACGTGGTCCCGGTTTTGCTGTAGCTCAGGCCATTGACCCGGTATTGGTCGCCACGCTGGCGTGAGGTTTCATGATCATAGTCAGCCCCCCACACCAGGTTGCCGGTTGCCGGGCCGATGTCCGGCATCTGCGTATCGATCGCCGCACGCAGGCCATAGACATCCTGCACGCTGTTGTTGTCGGACACGCCTGCCCGACCCCGGGACAGGTCCGGGAAGAACAGGGCGTCGGCCCGCCGCCAGTAACTTTCGACCTGCAGGCCCTGGCCGTAGAAATCCTTATCGGCGTAGTTAAGGTTGACCGCCTGGTTATGGGTGTAGGGCTGGTCGCCCAGGTCCAGGCCTTTTACCGCGACTGCGTTGCTGGTGATGCGCGGGTTCTTGGTGTAGCGGGTGTCTTGTTCGTCTTTATAGTCTTGCAGCGACAGGCTGATCTTCTTGTCGTCATCGAGCTCGTAGCCGAAGCGACCTTGCAGGTCGTAGGTGTCGGTGTCCATGTTGCTGCCCTGGGACGTATCCTGGGGAATGCGCTTGCCGTTACCGTCGAACTGGTCGTTGCGCTGCACGGTATTGCCCGACAGATACCAGTCCACTGGACCCTTGCGCCCGGTAGCGCTTTGGAACGCCTCGTAAGCGAACCCCTTGTGGCTGAAGTTATTGCCGGCGGTCATGCCGATCTTGCTGCTGAAGGCCAGGTCCTCACCCTTGTTGCGCTTGGTGATGATGTTGATGATGCCGCCCGATGCGCCTGCGCCGTAGACGCTGCTGGCGCCGGAGATCACTTCGATGCGCTCGATGCTTTCCGGTGCCACGCTGTTGAGCTGGCGGAAGTTATCGCGCGTGGCGTTTTGTGAAACCCCATCGATCAGGATCAGGGTATTACGCCCGCGAAGCGTTTGGCCGAAGTTGCTCATGCCGCCGCTGGAAGGCGCAATGCCAGGCACCAGTTGGCCGAGGATATCTGCGACCCGACGCCCCGCGCCCGTTTGCTGGCGGATCTGTTCTTCGTTGATGACCTGCACGGAGCCTGGAATCTGCGCGATGCTGGTTTCATTGCGCGTCGCCGACACCACGGTCGCTTGCAACTGCAGGCTGGTCGGCTCTGTCTGTTCGGCCCAGGCGGGGGCACTGATCGAGCCGAGAAGCGGCAGCAGAACGGCCAATTGCGATGTGTTCATGGATTTGTCTCAGAGTTATTAGAAGTATTGACAGAAAAATCGGATGTCTCAGGCGCTCGCGTACATGAACGGATGGCGCGGATACTCACGGCGGCCAATGCGTAGGTCAGTGCGACCAGCCAGAAGCTGTGCGCCAGGCCCACCCATCCCATGCCGATACCGCCTATCAATGCGCCGCACAGCGCACCTGCTTTGGCGGCGCTGTTGCCCATGCCCAGGGCGAAACCCTGCTGGCTGGACGCTACGGTATTGGCGATCAGCGTGTAGGCCACGGGCAATAAAGCACCCTGCCACACGCCCCATAGCAGCCGGCTGGCGATGAACCCCAACCACTCACTGGCCAGCGCCGTGCCGGCCAGTGTGAGCGCGCACGCCCAGGTGACCCACTCGATGATGCGCAGCGTATGCGCTGGTTGATGTCGATCGAACAGGCGGCCCCATAACGGCGCGGACAGTGCCAGGGTCAAGGCGCTGGCGCCATAGCTGGCGCCGATCAGCCACGCGGGTGCCTGCAAAACCTCGGCAACATATAAGGCGTAAAACGGTTGCGGCATCATCCTGGCCGCCTGGATCAATACGATGATTCCCAACATTGCGCCCAGCCAGCCTTTGGGCAGTGCGACAGGCTTCGATGGGCGGGCAGGTCTGGATCGTGGTGAATCGCTGGGCAAGAACGCGCTGATTATCGCGCACAACAGGCAGACGGCGGTGGCGCTGTAGCACAGCAATGCGAAACCGGATATGTCCATCAGCCAGCCGCCCAATACCGGCCCGGCCAGAGAGCCTACGGCGGTGGCTGATTGCAGCCGCGCAAGAATGTGCCCGCGTCCACTCTCACCGCAGCAGGCCAGCGCGTAGGCTTGGGCAGCTGCAATGAAACCGGCCAATGCACCTTGCACCACGCGGATGACCACCAGCCACCACGGATCGGGCGTCATCGCAGCCAGCGCCTGGCACACCGCCAATGCCAGCAACGCCCGGATGATCATCGGCTTATGGCCGGTACGGTCGCCCAGTTTCCCCCACATGGGTGTGAGGATCATCGCTGCCATCATCGGCCCAGCATATACCAGCGAAGACAGCAGGCCGGTGTACTGGGCATTGGCGACGCCCAGCAGCTTCTGGATTTGCAGCGGCCAAAACGGCCCGCTCATCTCCATCGCCCCCATCGACACCAACTGAATCACCACCAGCAGCCGCAGCGCTGTGTTGTTAGTCGGCATTGGCGGCCGCGCCCAACGGGTTGGGCAGGCGTCCGACGATATCGGCATGACTCTCCAGCAGGCGCATGCGCATGAACGACTTGGCCGGCCACGGTTGCTCCAGCAGTGCTTCGCGCTCGGCTGCCCAGCGTTGCGGTTCAACCTGTGAGCGCAGGTTGTCGAAACACTGGCTGACCTGTGCCGACAGTTCATTCCAGAGCAGCGCCTGGGGGATGTCGAAGTGGCGCGCAGCAAGCAGGATCAACTCACCCAGATGGCACATGAATACGGTGTGCAGCAGTTTGTCCCGTACGAAACCTGCGTCGTCGTACAGCGTCATCTTCGGGTCGTGTAGTTCGATGTCCAGGCCGTGGGCGTGCAAGGTCTTGCGGTCGATACGGATATCGCCGAAATCGCGCAACAGCAGGCGGCTCAATTGCCCATCTGCAGTCATGACCATGAAGGAGTTCTGCTGATGGGCCTCGAAAGCGACGCCGTAACGCAAATACATGCCCAGCAGCGCCGGCACACTGATCGCCGCGTACTCATGGAAGAACGCGCGCATGGCCGCCGCATCGTCTTTGCCTTGGCTCAGGCGCACCCATTGGCGCAGCAGCGGCTGGCCGTGTTGATCAATGGCAAACAGGCTGCCCACCGGTACGGCCATTTCCCCGGGCTTGAGCTGGCTCTGGGGATTGTCGCGATAGAGCACCGCCAGGTGGCGGGAGTGCTCGTCATTGGCCGGTTGTGGCTTGAAATGCACACCGATACGCTCGGGAACGATGCTGAGGATTTTCTGAATCGCAGGCTCGCGCTCCAGGATGGTCAGCAGCAGGTGGCTGATCCGTGGGCCCATGCGCGCCGAGCGCGGTGAGACGGTGCGCTGCACGCTGGTCAGGCGCAGCGACACCGGCAGTTTGACCATGGGCGCATCGCAACGTCCGTCAGGCAATACGGTCCTGAATGACATGGTGGGGTGGGCGGTAAACGCGACGATATCGGTCAGCACCAGCAGCTTGTCGCCGATTGCATCGGCGAACAGCTGGGGCAGCTCCTGACGTGCCTGCCAGGGATGGGCAGACACCGGCAGATAATCGCCTGCTTCAAGGCCTTGTGCTTGAAGTGTCGCGGTTAATTGCTGCGCCGCGTGTGGAAAGTGACTGCTCCACCACTGCCAGTAATCCGCCGTCCCGGCCAACGTTTCGACATGGGCAAACTGGCGATGCAGCGCGCACAGCAGCACGGGGAAGCGTGCTTCGAACTCCGGCGAATAGTCGATGACTTGGCTGGTATCCAGGCCCAGCTTGGTCTTGTAGTTGGGGTGCCACGGGTGCCCCAATGTTCCCCACTGCTCAAGTACGGATGTCGGATTGATCGTGCCTGCACCGTGCTTGAGATGACTCAGCAGGTTGCCTTGATGTACTGGGTCCATGGACGCATGCAGCTTGAGCGTCCATTGCTCATGGAAAGCGAGGCACAAGGTGTCGTTGATGAAGCTGTCGTCGATCTCGGCATTGAGGCGGTTGAGCACTTCCAGGTCGGCAGGTGACGTGAGGCTGGCGTTAAGCAACGTCAACAACTGTGATGGGAACTGGATCTTCTGGTCGGGCTGACCTTCGCGCAACAGGATGACTTTGCCACGCAGGTCCCAGCTGACCATGCGGCCAGGACGCAAATGATCAAAGCGCAGGCGAGCCTGACAAGGCAGTGTCAGCGAGCATTGCCCATGTTCGTCGTAAATGAGGGTGCTGGGGTCCAGCAGGCTTTCACGAAACAATGCTTGGATCAGGCGTTGGAAGCTACGTTCAGCGGCAGGTGCCAGCGCATTGACCAAGTCGTCGAGGCTGATGTGGCTGGCCTGGAATTGCGCAGTGGCAAGCGCTTCGCTCCAGCGTTCCAGTAACGCGTTTTCCGGCTTCCTGCTATTTCCGTGCATCTAATTGATTCCCTAATCGTGAGCCTGAATGAAAGGCGCATGAATGATATCGAGAATCATTATTTGTGTGTGCTTTTGTTACATTAATTCATATCGAATTTTTGACAAAAAAACCGCGCTCGAAAAGCGCGGTTTTTGATGTAGACGGCCCGGCTGCGTGGGCCGGGCGTCGACTTGATTTCAGAGTTTCAGGAGCTTTTCGCCTGGCGTTGCAATTCGAGAGTTTCAAGCTCGTTTTTATAATTGTGGGCATCGCTCTCGTTGTGAAACATGCCGACCAATACGTCTTGCTGATGGACATCCCAGATGTGAATCCCGTGGCCTACCGCCTCGTGGGACATATGCTCATCGTCGCGTTCAGTTACTTTTACAGTCATCTGCTTGCTCCAATCTCTGGTTGATCTGCGGCAAGTCGTCGCAGGCCTCTGTTATATTATTTGTTAGCTTGCTAAGTAAACTGATTTTGCGCGCAATAATTCATTGCAGAAAACGCAACAATCGCGCAGGCCGCTAAACCCGTGGCATTCGGTCGCAGGGGCATGAGTTTTATGACAAAAGTTTCATGTTTGCTTCTAGCAATAAGACCTTTGTCGTCCCTACCACCGCTATCGGGAGCAAGCCCCCTCCCACATTTGAAATGCATTCCACTGTGGGAGGGGGCTTGCTCCCGATAGCGTCATAAGCTTCACAGTAAAATTTCCAGGCAAAAAAAAGCCCCGCATTCAGCGAGGCTCTCTTCCAGCTCATCAGCGCAATCAGCTGCCTTTGACGGCCTTACCGTCAACGGTGCCATCCTGCAGCATGATGTTGTATTCCTTGCCGTCGGTCTCAACCTGGCGCAGGGCAACCAGAATGCCGCCCTGGTCCTTGGCAAACCACATCTGCGTGATGCGCTTGCTCTGGGAGGGATCACGTACGCGTTCAACCTTGATCGCGTCAATGGAGCCTACCTTGGTCTGAACCTTTTCCGGGCCAATCACACGGAAGTCATAGGTATCGACATCAGTCCCTTCGGCCACTCGGTAGCTCATGCTCTTCTTGCCGGCAGCCACGTCGCGCTGAAGGGCGAGCTGATACGTGGACTTGTCGAGCATGCCGCTTTCGAGGGTGACGTTGACCGGATCCTTGTTTTCAAAGCCGGTGATTTTCTTGTTCGCCTGGTCGAAATCCAGGTTGATCTTCTTGGCCTTGCCCAAACCGCCGCGCTCGAAGCTGTAGCTCTTGGGTTGCAGGGTGTCCTTGTCGAACAGGATCACGCTGGTTTCGGTCAGGCTGGCAATCATCATCGAGGCCTTGAAGTTCAAGGTCCAGGTGCCGTCGCCGTTTTTGGTCAGGCTGCGTTCAGCCGAACCACTCATGGGCAGTTGCTTCCAGTCGGCGGTGTAGCTGACGGAGAAAGGGTGAAGGTCTGCCGCTTGTACGGCAGGCAAAGCGAACAGCGCAAAAGCGAAGAGCAGGGCGCGACGCATAAAATCTCCTAGGTTCGAATCAAGTGGCCGCTGGCCGCGAGTAACTGACCGTCCAATAATGCACCCTGGTCACCAAGAATCAACCGTCCCTCGGCAAACCAGCGAACAGCCAGCGGGTAAATCCTGTGTTCCTGGGTATGAACCCGTTGCGCAAGCGTCTGCGCCGAGTCGCCTGACTCTACCGGAACCACTGCCTGTACGACCAGAGGCCCGCCATCGAGTTCCTCGGTGACAAAGTGCACGCTGCAGCCATGCTCGCTGTCGCCGGCGTCGAGGGCGCGCTGATGGGTGTGCATGCCTTTGTACTTGGGCAGCAGGGAAGGGTGGATATTGAGCAGGCGCCCTTCGTATTGCCGCACGAAATCAGCACTGAGGATGCGCATGAAGCCGGCAAGCACGACGAGCTTGGGTTTGAAGGCGTCGATCAGTTCGACCAGGGCGCGGTCGAAGGCCTCGCGGCCGTCGAACGCCTTGTGATCCAGCGAGCGGGTGTCGATACCCGCATCCCTGGCGCGTTGCAGGCCGTAGGCGTCGCTGCGGTTGGAAATCACCGCAGCGATGCGCACCGGGCTGTCGCCGCTGCGCGTGCTATCGATCAGGGCCTGCAAGTTACTGCCGGTGCCGGAGAGCAGCACCACGACATCACAGGTTGCAGGCATCAGTGCGCCTTAAGGTTCTTCAGTTCAACCTGGGCTGCGCCTTCTGGAGCAGTGGCGATCTGGCCGATGACCCAAGGTTGCTCGCCGGCTTCACGCAATACGTTCAGCGCGGTTTCAACGTGCTCTTGCGCCACGCAGATGACCATGCCCACGCCGCAGTTCAGCACGCGGTGCATCTCGGTTTCGTTGACGTTGCCTTTCTCTTGCAGCCAATCGAAGACTGCCGGGCGCTGCCAGCTGGCCACGTCGACAATCGCCTGGGCGCCTTTTGGCAGGACGCGCGGGATGTTGTCCAGCAGACCGCCGCCGGTGATGTGGGCCATGGCCTTGACGGCGCCGGTGTCCTTGATCAGCTTGAGCAGTGGCTTGACGTAAATGCGGGTCGGGGCCATCAGCAGGTCGGTCAGAGGCTTGCCGTCGAGCTGGATGTTCTCGATGTCGGCGCCGGACACTTCGATGATCTTGCGGATCAGCGAGTAACCATTGGAGTGCGGGCCGGACGATGGCAGGGCGAGCAGGGCGTCGCCGGCAGCCACTTTGGAGCCGTCGATGATCTCGGCTTTTTCCACGACGCCGACGCAGAAACCGGCCAGGTCGTAGTCTTCGCCTTCGTACATGCCTGGCATTTCAGCGGTTTCGCCGCCGACCAGCGAGCACCCCGACAGTTCGCAGCCGGCGCCGATGCCGGTGACCACCTGGGTTGCGGTTTCGACATTGAGCTTGCCGGTGGCGTAGTAGTCGAGGAAGAACAACGGCGCGGCGCCGCACACCACCAGGTCGTTGACGCACATGGCAACCAGGTCGATGCCGATGCTGTCGTGCTTGTTCAGGTTCAGGGCCAGGCGCAGCTTGGTGCCTACGCCGTCGGTGCCGGACACCAGTACAGGCTGCTTGTAGCCGGCCGGGATTTCGCAGAGGGCGCCAAAACCGCCCAGGCCGCCCATGACTTCAGGGCGCGCAGTGCGCTTGGCGACGCTCTTGATGCGTTCGACCAATGCTTCACCGGCGTCGATGTCTACACCGGCGTCCTTGTAGCTCAGGGAGGGTTGCTTGCTCATGATCCAGGCCTTTAGGGGGGGATTCAGGGGTAACGACCGAGCGGGCGGGCGCTTTTTAAAAAGGCCGCTGCCGTTGACGGTCTGCGAAGGCGCGCGATTTTATCAGGCTTGAAGGGCAGCGGCCATCCTCGGGCCGACGGGCAGGGCCATATAGATTAAAAAAGCCGGTTAAAAAATGCTGATCGGCTCTGCCAAGCGGCGTATTAAGGTATAGCCTTGAACCCGCTATCGTTATGACAGTACAAAAACTTACCGAGGCCCTGTGAATGTTTTGCCGGGTGCTGTGGTCACAGCCTGGCTAAACCGATTCACGCGGTCTGTTCCAGCCGCTAAATTTGTCGTTCGGGAATCTTCCATGCGTCTGTGTAAATTCTTCTTTGTGGGCTGTTTGTCGTTGGTCAGCCTGGCGAGTCATGCCGAAACCCTCAATGGCCTCTATCAAGTGCTCGAGCCGGTCAGCAGCCAGTCGCCCCAGGAGCGTGACCAGGCCACCCAGCGCGCCGTGCAGACTCTGGTGATTCGCCTCACCGGCGACGCCAAGGCCGCCGATGGCCCGGGCCTGGCGGCAATCCGCAAGGCCCCGCAACAAATCATCACCCAATACGGCTACGACGCCGGCCCGCCCGAGAGCCTGCAAGTGGACTTCGACCCGGTCAGCACCGATCGCGCCTTGCGTGATGCCGGCCTGTCGATCTGGGGCAGTAATCGGCCGTCGATTCTCGGTTGGTGGCTGAACGATTCTACCGAAGGCAGCAGCCTGGTCGGCGATGGCCAGGCGGTTGCCCAGACACTGCGCCGGGCCGCGCAACACCGTGGCTTGCCGTTGCGCCTGCCGCTGGGCGACTTGGATGAGCAAGTGGTTGCCACTGCGCCGAATCTGGAAAGCGCGGACGCTGCGCCCTTGCGTGCAGCCTCCGAGCGCTACGGAGCCGATGCGTTGCTGGCTGTGCATGCGCGTCAGGAAGGTAATCAGTGGCAGGCCAAATGGCGTCTGTGGCTGGGCGATAAGTCTGAGCAAGGTACCGTCCAAGGCGCTGATACTGCCGCACTGGCAGATGCTGTATTGCTGGAGGTCAGCCAAAAGCTGGCGCCGCGCTTTGCGGTCAAGCCTGGCGTGAGCAGCGAGCAGTTGCTTGAAGTGCAAGGCATGAACCTGGAGCGATACGCCGCCCTGGGCCGGTTGCTGGAGCCCTTTGGCGGTCAGCCGCAGTTAGTGGATGGCAATCGCATTGTGTATCGCGTCAACGGCAGTGCCGAGCAGCTGCGTACCCAATTGAGCCTGGCCAAGTTGCAGGAAATTCCCGCAGGTGAAACCCCGGCCCAGCAACCTGTGGTCGATGGCACGCAACCGGCTGCTGTACCTGAGCCTCAGGCGCAACTGCGGTTTCGTTGGTAAATAGTGCTCCTTCTTCTATATAGAAGAAGGGCGTCGATAATAGATGGAGTGGTTTATGGCGGATACGCGTCGTTGGGTGTGGCTTGGCGGGATAGTCCTGCTGTGCGGTTTTGTGTTCTTGCTGCATTCGATCCTGACGCCGTTTCTGGTGGCGCTGTTGCTCGCCTATCTGTTCGATCCCGTGGTGGATCGCCTGGAAAAAGCCGGTATGTCGCGTACTTTGGGCGTGGTCACGGTGTTCGCACTGTTCACGCTGATTATCACGGCGCTGGTGTTGATACTGGTGCCGATGCTGGCCAAGCAGCTGTTTCGCCTCTACGAGCTGGCGCCGCAGATGCTCGACTGGTTGCAGCACACGGCAATGCCGTGGGCCCAGTCCAAGTTCGGGTTGGCGGATGGGTTCTGGAAGTTCGACAAGGTCAAGGCGGCCATCAGCGAGCATATGGACAAGACCACCGATATCGTCACGGTGGTGCTCAGCCAGGCAACCGCTTCGAGCCTGGCGCTGATCGGCTGGTTGACCAACCTGGTGCTGATCCCGGTGGTGGCGTTTTACCTGCTGCGTGATTGGGACATCATGATGGCCAAGATCCGCAGCCTGCTGCCCCGTGACCGTGAAGAACGCATCGTCTCCCTTGCTGCAGAATGCCATGAAGTACTGGGGGCATTCGTTCGCGGTCAGTTGCTGGTGATGCTGGCGTTGGGGGTGATCTACGCAGCTGGCTTGATGGCCATCGGTCTGGAGCTGGGGCTGTTGATCGGCTTGATCGCAGGCCTGGCAGCCATCGTGCCGTATATGGGCTTTGTGATTGGTATCGGTGCGGCGCTGGTGGCCGGACTGTTCCAGTTTGGCGGCGACCTCTACCCAATGCTGGGGATTGTCGCGGTGTTCATGGTCGGCCAGGCATTGGAAGGCATGGTACTTACGCCGTTGCTGGTAGGCGATCGGATTGGCCTGCACCCGGTGGCGGTGATCTTTGCGATCCTGGCGGGTGGCGAGTTGTTCGGGTTTACCGGCATTCTGCTGGCGCTGCCGGTGGCGGCGGTGATCATGGTGCTGGTGCGTCATGTTCACGACTTGTACAAGGATTCGGACGTGTATACGGGCGTTGATGAGCCCGAGTTGTAATCGCAATGTCACAAACCCGGCCAAGGCCGGGTTTGTTGTTTCTGGCGGTGGTGCGTCAAACAATCCGCGTGAAACCGCCAAGTTAACGCAAACCTTTGATTTTGCTTGTGGTCTGCTGCATTGTGCACCCGGCGTCACGGGTATAAACTTTGCAAACTTTACACAGAGGCCACTAACGGTTCGATGGGAGCCGTTCAGTCAGCATGAAACCGATTCAGCTGCCCCTAGGTGTGCGTCTGCGTGATGACGCTACCTTTATCAATTACTACCCAGGCGCCAATGCCGCTGCACTCGGCTATGTGGAGCGGCTTTGCGAAGCCGACGCCGGGTGGACTGAAAGCCTGATCTATCTGTGGGGCAAGCATGGCGTGGGGCGTACCCACCTGTTGCAGGCCGCGTGCCTGCGTTTCGAACAGATGGGCGAGCCGGCAGTGTATTTGCCCCTGGCCGAGTTGATGGACCGCGGCATCGGCATCTTCGACAACCTTGAGCAATACGAACTGGTGTGCCTGGACGACTTGCAGGCGGTGGCCGGCAAGGCGGATTGGGAAGAAGCGCTGTTTCACCTGTTCAACCGCCTGCGCGACAGCGGTCGTCGTTTGCTGATCGCCGCTTCCACATCGCCTCGTGAGCTGCCGGTGAAGCTGGCCGACCTCAAGTCGCGCCTGACCCTGGCGCTGATCTTCCAGATGCGCCCGTTATCCGATGAGGACAAGTTGCGTGCCCTGCAGCTGCGTGCTTCCCGACGTGGCCTGCACCTGACCGACGAAGTCGGGCACTTTATCCTGACTCGTGGCACCCGCAGCATGAGCGCGCTGTTCGATTTGCTTGAGCAGCTTGACCAGGCTTCGTTGCAGGCGCAAAGAAAATTGACGATTCCTTTTCTGAAAGAAACGCTGGGTTGGTAAGGCGTTGATTTGCCACTAATCGGCATTTTAGGGGCGCCAGAAAACCTGCGTTTGAGCCCAGCGGGCCACGCAAGTGCAGTGATAAATGGAATTACGGCTTAGATGGCATAGTCCAAACAATAAGTCACATAGATCACGATTGAATTTGCAAATCGATGTGATAGAGGGCATAGTCTCGGCTTCTTTACACATCAGCCACGGTCGTGCCCATGCTAAATCGCTTCGCACCCCTCGTGCCTCTCGCACTCGTTACCCTATTGTTTGGTTGCGCCTCCCACCCTCAACAGGTGGCAGAACAGCCCAAACCACAGGTTCAAAATCAGGCCAAGTTCGTTGCTGCACAGTCTGCTTCTGTTTATGAAGAAGAGATGGCAACCGAAAAAGAACTCGCCGAGTTTTCAGACAGCAAGCCTTACCAGCTGCCCCTTCTGGCCGACAGCATTCTTGAACGCGGCAAGTCCCTGATCGGTACTCGTTACCGTTTTGGCGGCACCTCTGAAGCCGGTTTCGATTGCAGCGGTTTCATCGGTTATCTGTTTCGTGAAGAAGCTGGCATGAACCTGCCTCGCTCCACCCGCGAAATGATCAACGTGGATGCACCGTTGGTCGCACGCAACAACCTCAAGCCGGGCGATCTGCTTTTCTTTAGTACCAGTGGTCGTGGTCGTGTCAGCCACGCCGGTATCTACCTGGGCGATAACCAGTTTATCCACTCCAGCAGCCGCCGCAGCGGTGGTGTTCGGGTCGATAACCTGGGCGACAGCTACTGGAGCAAAACCTTCATCGAAGCCAAGCGCGCACTCGCCATGGCCCCGACTACGGTTACCGCTAGTAAGTAAAGTTAAAGTGATACTTGAAGTTTGACGTGTAAGCGCTAGAATCCCTGGACATTGTTGTTATCCGTTCGCGCGAGCTTTGCTTGCGCGTTCTGGTTTTCAACGTTCGGCAGCGAAAGCCGCATCCAGACCAGGATTGTTCTGCACATGTCGACCTCGGCCCGCCTGATGCTCATTGTTTGCGCCGCGCTGCTCAGCGCCTGCGCCAGCCGTCCACCGCCGCCCGCGCCTGTAGCGGTCAAGCCCAAGCCGGTATTCAACTACGCCACCCAGAATTTTTCGCCTGCTGCCGAAGACGTGCTCTTCCGTGCGCTGGGCCTGGTCGGCACGCCTTATCGCTGGGGCGGCAACACACCGGATTCGGGGTTTGATTGCAGTGGCCTGATCGGCTTTGTGTTCCGCGACGCCGCCGGCATTTCCCTGCCGCGCACCACCCGCGAACTGATCGTGATGCGTGGCCAGGACGTCAGCGAGCAGAACCTGCAAACCGGTGACTTGCTGTTCTTCGCCACAGGCGGTGGTTCACGGGTCAGCCATGCGGGAATCTATGTCGGGGAAGGGCGCTTTGTGCATGCGCCGCAAACCGGCGGTACGGTTAAGCTCGACACGCTATCCAAAGCGTATTGGCAGAATGCCTACCTGAGTGCCAAGCGGGTTTTACCGGGGAATCTGGCACGCAACCCTTGAGTCGTACATAGATCCAGTGTGGGAGGGGGCTTGCCCCCGATAGTGGTGTAACAGTCGGCACATACTCAGCTGACAGACCGCAATCGGGGGCAAGCCCCCTCCCACATTATTTGCAATGCTCTTGAGATGGGTTACTTGGCTGCAGAAACCCGCCACACCTTATTGCCCACATCATCAGCCACCAGCAAATCACCCTGCTGATCAATCACCACGCCCACCGGCCGGCCCATGGCTTTCTCGTCGCTGTTGAGAAACCCCGTCAGCACATCCACCGGCTGTCCTTTCGGCTGGCCCTCTTCAAACGGCACAAAAATCACCTTGTAGCCACTATGCGGCTTGCGATTCCACGAACCATGCTGGCCGATAAACGCGCCGTTGCTGAATTGCGTAGGCAACTTGCTGCCCTCGGCGAAGGTCAGCCCCAGTGAAGCGGTGTGCGGGCCTACCGCGTAGTCTGGCGCGATGGCTTTGGCAACCAAGTCCAGGTTTTGCGGCGTGACGCGAACATCCACATGCTGGCCGTAATAGCTGAAGGGCCAGCCATAGAAGCCGCCATCCTTAACCGAGGTGATGTAGTCCGGCACCAGGTCGCTGCCGATTTCATCGCGCTCATTGACCGCCGTCCACAGCTTGCCGCTCTGTGGTTCCCAGGCCATGCCATTGGGGTTACGCAGACCGGAGGCAAAAATGCGGTGTTGGCCGGTGGCGCGATCGACTTCCCAGATTGCAGCTCGGCCTTGCTCGACGTCCAGGCCGTTTTCGCCAACGTTGCTGTTGGAGCCGACGCTCACATACAACTTGCTGCCATCCTTGCTGGCCACCACGTTTTTCGTCCAGTGGTGGTTCAAGGGGCCACCTGGCAACTCCACGACTGTTGTGCCTGGGGATGTGATTGCGGTTTCACCTGGCTGATAAGGAAAACGCAGCAACTTGTCCGAGTCCGCCACGTACAGGTCGTTGCCCACCAGTGTCATGCCAAACGGCGAATTCAGATTTTGCAGAAATACCGTACGCGTTTCGGCCACGCCGTCATGATCGGCATCGCGCAACAACGTAATGCGGTTCGGGCTCGGCACACCGGCACCGGCGCGGCCCATGACTTTTTCCATCACCCAACCCCGCACGCCTTTGGTGTCGTCTGGCTTGGGTGGCGCATTGGTCTCGGCCACCAACACGTCGCCGTTGGGCAGTACGTAGAGCCAGCGTGGATGCTCCAGGCCCTCGGCGAATGCGGCCACTTGGGTGCCGGCGGCAGCCGTTGGCTTGGCGCCTTCAGGCCAACCGATCGCCGGGGCGATGTTGACGGTGGGAATCAGCGTCTTGTTCGGCTCCGGCAGTTTGGGCGAGGGCCCGGTGCCATCGGAGACTTGCAAGGTAGAGCTTTCGCCGCAGGCGGCGAGGCTGCCGGTGAGCATGATCAGTAAGGCCAGTCGGGTTTTAGGCATGGTTTTCTCCTTGATACCTGTAAGGGTAGAGAAGCACGCTGTACGGATGGTTCAAGTACAAGGCCAGCTTTAATTGACGCTCCACCCCCAACCCACTAACCTTCGCGGCTTGTTCCAGGTGCTCTGTGGCGTGCGCGTCGACAGGGTGAAACAGGGAAGCCGGTGAGCGAGCGCACTTGTACACAGTGCTGCCGCGATTCCGGCGCTGCCCCCGCAACGGTAAATGAGTCAAGACGGTGCTGTTTGCCACTGTATCGCCCGCGATATGGGAAGGCGCGCCCTCGGCTGCTTCGACAAGACGCGCCACTCATGAGTCCGGAGACCGGCCTTGAACATTCAACAGCATCACGGTGGGCGATGCTTGGCTGTCTGTTTTTTCTTTTTCCTGCCCGCCGTTTTTGTCCAGCCCCAACGGAGAGCTGCCATGACCGATTCCCCCGACCGCGACGAACGCCACCTGGCGCGCATGTTGCGCAAAAAAGCCGTGATCGACGAGCGCATCGCCAATTCGCCGAATGAGTGCGGCTTGTTGCTGGTATTGACCGGCAACGGCAAAGGCAAGAGCAGTTCGGCCTTCGGCATGTTGGCCCGCGCCATGGGCCACGGCATGCAGTGCGGTGTGGTGCAGTTCATCAAGGGCCGCAACAGCACAGGCGAAGAGCTGTTCTTCCGGCGCTTCCCCGAGCAAGTTCGCTTCCACGTCATGGGCGAAGGCTTCACCTGGGAAACCCAGGATCGTCAACGCGATATCGCCGCCGCCGAAGCAGCCTGGGCGGTGTCGCGGGCAATGCTCAATGACCCTTCCATTGGCCTGGTGGTGCTGGATGAACTGAACATCGCTCTCAAGCACGGCTACCTCGACCTGGACCAGGTTCTAAGCGACCTGCAAGCCCGCCCGCCGATGCAGCATGTGGTGGTCACTGGCCGTGGTGCCAAGCCTGAATTGATCGAAATGGGCGACACCGTCACCGAAATGGGCATGCTCAAGCACGCGTTCCAGGCCGGTATCAAGGCACAGAAGGGCGTTGAACTTTGAATCAGCCCCGCCAATGCCCAGCCGTCTTGATCGCCGCTCCGGCGTCCGGCCAAGGCAAAACCACGGTCACCGCTGCGCTGGCCCGTTTGCATCGCAACCTGGGGCGCAAGGTGCGCGTGTTCAAATGCGGGCCGGACTTTCTCGACCCGATGATCCACGAGCGCGCCAGCGGTGCGCCGGTGTATCAATTGGACATGTGGATGGTGGGCGAGCAGGAAAGTCGTCGTTTGCTGTGGGAGGCGGCGGGGGAGGCCGACCTGATCCTGATCGAAGGCGTGATGGGGCTGTTCGACGGCACCCCCTCCAGCGCCGACCTGGCGCGGCACTTCGGCGTGCCAGTGCTGGGGGTGATCGACGGGACTGCCATGGCCCAGACCTTTGGTGCCCTGGCCCTGGGCCTGGCGCGCTATCAGCCCGACCTGCCGTTCGCCGGCGTGCTGGCCAACCGTGTCGGCACCCTGCGCCATGCCCAGTTGCTCGAAGGCAGCCTCACGGAGGGCTTGCGTTGGTACGGCGCGTTATCCCGCGAGACCGGTATCGAACTGCCGAGCCGCCACCTGGGCCTGGTGCAAGCCAGCGAACTCAATGACCTCGATGTACGCCTGGATGCTGCCGCCCAGGCATTGGGCAGCAGCTGCGAAGTGGCCCTGCCGCCCCCCGTGACCTTTGCCGCGCCCGAAGTGATCAAGGCCGAACCGTTACTTGCCGGTGTGCGTATCGCCGTCGCCCGTGACGAAGCCTTTGCCTTTACCTATGGCGCCAGCCTGGATTTGCTGCGGGCCATGGGCGCAGAGCTGACATTCTTCTCACCTATTCATGATCGCCAACTGCCGCAGGCAGACAGCCTTTACCTGCCAGGCGGGTACCCGGAGCTGCACCACCAGGCGCTGTCGGCAAACACCTCGATGCTGGAGGCCATCCGTGCTCATCACGCCGCCGGCAAGCCACTGCTCGCCGAATGTGGCGGCATGCTCTATCTGCTCGATTCGCTGACGGATGTAGAGGGCGCCCGAGCCGAACTGCTTGGCGTGCTGCCAGGCGATGCGGTGATGCAAAAGAAACTCGCGGCACTGGCCCTGCAAAGTGTCGAATTGCCGGAAGGTACGTTGCGCGGGCACACTTATCACCACTCCTTGACCAGCACCGCATTGGCGCCGATCTCCCGTGGCCTGAGCCCTAACGGCGGGCGCGGGGCTGAAGCGGTTTACCGACAAGGGCGGCTGACCGCTTCCTACGTGCACTTTTATTTTCCGTCGAATCCTGGCGCGGTGGCCGCGTTGTTCGCGCCAGACCTTGAGACCGCTATCGCAGGCAAGCCAGCTCCCACAGTTGACCGAGTTGAAACCCAATCCAATGTGGGAGGGGGCTTGCCCCCGATGAGGCCATGACTGACAACGCCTTCCCCGAGGCCGACCGCCAGGCCGTATACCGCGCCATCGCCGAACGCCGCGACATGCGCCACTTCACCGGCGGCAGCGTCACCCCGGAACTGTTGCACCGCCTGCTCCAGGCCGCGCACCAGGCACCCAGTGTAGGCCTGATGCAACCGTGGCGTTTTATCCGCATCAGCGACCGCTCATTGCGCAGGCAGATTCAACAGTTGGTGGAAGAAGAGCGCGCGCGCACCGCGCAGGCCCTGGGCGAGCGCTCCGATGACTTCATGAAGCTTAAGGTCGAAGGCATCAGCGACTGCGCCGAGGTGCTGGTGGCTGCACTGATGGATGATCGCGAGCGCCACATCTTCGGGCGCCGCACCTTGCCGGAAATGGACATGGCGTCTCTATCTTGCGCAATCCAGAACCTGTGGCTGGCGGCGCGCGTGGAAGGCCTGGGCATGGGCTGGGTGTCGCTGTTCGAACCCCTGGCGTTGGCCGAACTGCTGGGCTTGCCAGCCGGCGCGAAACCCCTGGCCGTACTATGCCTGGGGCCGGTGGCTGAGTTCTACCCGGCACCGATGTTGCAGCTCGAAGGCTGGACCGAGCCGCGGCCGCTGAGTGACATGCTGTATGAAAACAAGTGGGGAGTGAGTCAATGAGTGTGGCCTTGCTGTGTGTCGCTGCGGTGGCGCTGGATGCGCTGCTGGGTGAACCCAGGCGCTGGCATCCGCTGGTGGCGTTCGGCAACTTCGCCGAGCGCATCGAGCAGCGTTTCAATAGCGGTGGGCGTGGCTGGCGCAGCCATGGCGTGACCGCGTGGTTTATCGCAGTAGTGCCTCTGACCTTGCTGGCCACCGCGTTATCGTGGGCGCCATATATCGGCTGGCTCCTGGAAATCCTGGCGTTGTACTGCGCCTTGGGCATGCGCAGCCTGGGCGAGCATGTGACGCCGGTGGCCCAGGCCCTGCGCAGCGATGATCTGGATGAGGCACGCAAACGCGTGAGTTACCTGGTCAGTCGCCAGACCAGCGAACTGGACCGCACCGAAGTTGCGCGCGCCGCAACCGAGTCGGTGCTGGAGAACGGCAGCGATGCGGTATTCGCCGCATTGTTCTGGTTTGTGGTGGCGGGCGTGCCAGGCGTGGTGCTTTATCGCCTGAGCAACACCCTCGACGCCATGTGGGGCTATCGCAACGAGCGCTTTGAGCGTTTTGGCTGGGCGGCTGCAAAGATCGACGATGTGCTCAACTACATTCCTGCGCGGCTGGTGGCCTTGACCTACGCGCTATTGGGCAAAACCCGCCTGTCTCTCAAATGCTGGCGAACCCAGGGCCCGACGTGGGACAGCCCTAACGCCGGTCCGGTGATGGCTGCCGGTGCCGGTGCGTTGGGCGTCGAACTCGGTGGCGCAGCGATTTATCACGGCGAGGTGCATCAGCGCCCGCAGTTGGGCGAAGGCCCGCCGGCCGATGCCGACTCCATTGATCGTGGCTGGCACCTGGTGCAGCGCGGCGTATGGTTGTGGCTGCTGGTCTTGTGCGTAGGGGCGGAAATCTATGCTTGAACACGGTGGTCGGCTGCGAAAGGCCGCGATTGAATACGGGATTGCCGAAGCGGATTGGCTTGATCTGTCCAGTGGCCTGGCGCCCTGGCCGTGGCCGATTCCCGAGATCCCGCTGCGTGCCTGGGCCCGCTTGCCGGAAACCGATGACGGCCTGGAGAAGGCCGCCTGCGAGTATTACGGCGCCGCCCAGTTGTTACCGGTGCCGGGCTCCCAGGCCGCGATCCAGTTACTGCCGCGCCTGCGCCGCTCCGGCAAGGTCGGCGTGCTTTCGCCTTGCTATGCCGAGCACGCCGAAGCCTGGCGCCGCGCCGGTTATGTGGTGCGTGAAGTGCAGGAGCAGGAGGTCGACTTCTTTCTCGACAGCCTCGATGTGCTGGTGGTGGTCAACCCCAACAACCCCACGGGCCTGAGCCTGCCCCCGCAACGCTTGCTGGACTGGCACGCGCGGCTGGTCCAGCGCGGGGGCTGGCTGGTGGTGGACGAAGCGTTCATGGACGTGACCCCCGATTCAAGCCTGGCGAGCCATGCCGATCAGGTCGGTTTGATCGTACTGCGCTCGTTCGGCAAGTTCTTCGGCCTGGCGGGTGTACGCCTGGGCTTTGTACTGGCCGAACGCAAGTTGCTCAAGTTGCTGGCCGAACAGGTCGGGCCCTGGGCAGTCAGCGGGCCGACGCGGGTATTGGGCCAAGTGTGCCTGCGCGATACGGATGGGCACACCCGCCAGCGCAATCGATGCATCGAAGCGGGCCAGCGCTTGTTCGAACTGCTTGAGCGCAGAGGCTTTCAACCTCACGGCGGCTGCGCATTGTTCCAGTGGTTGATCACGCCTCATGCCGAGCGCCTGCACGAATTCATGGCCCAGCGCGGCATCCTGCTGCGCCTGTTTGTGCACGACAGCAGCGTACGTTTCGGCTTGCCCGACACCGAAGCCGACTGGTTGCGGCTGGACGAGGCTTTGGCCGCATACAAGGAAGCCACATGAGTACACTGATGGTGCAGGGCACAACCTCCGACGCCGGCAAGAGTACCCTGGTGACCGCGCTATGCCGTTGGCTGGTGCGCCAGGGTGTTGCGGTGGTGCCGTTCAAGCCGCAGAACATGGCGCTCAACAGCGCGGTGACGGCCGAAGGCGGCGAGATCGGCCGCGCCCAGGCAGTGCAGGCCCAGGCCGCCAACCTGGCACCCCACACCGATATGAACCCGGTGCTGCTCAAGCCCAACAGCGACACAGGCTCGCAAGTGATCATCCACGGTCGCGCCGTGACCAGCATGAACGCCGTGGCCTATCACGACTACAAAGCCATTGCGATGCAGGCGGTGTTGGCTTCCCACGCACGTTTGAGTCAAGCCTATCCGGTGGTGATGGTCGAAGGTGCGGGCTCCCCGGCCGAGATCAACCTGCGCGCCAATGACATCGCCAACATGGGTTTCGCCGAAGCGGTGGATTGCCCGGTGCTGTTGATCGCCGATATCAATCGCGGCGGCGTGTTTGCCCATCTGGTCGGTACCCTGGAATTGCTGTCGCCCAGCGAGCAGGCACGGGTCAAGGGCTTCATCATCAACCGTTTTCGCGGTGATATCGCGCTGTTGCAGCCTGGCCTGGATTGGCTGGAGGCGCGCACCGGCAAGCCGGTTGTCGGCGTGTTGCCCTACGTGATGGACCTGCACCTGGAGGCGGAAGACGGCATCGACCAGCGCCAGATCGACAAGGCCGCCCACGTGCTCAAGGTGGTGGTGCCGGTGTTGCCGCGTATCAGCAATCACACTGACTTTGACCCGCTGCGCCTGCATCCTCAGGTGGATTTGCAGTTTGTCGGGCCGGGCCAGGCGATGCCTGCGGCTGACCTGGTCATCCTGCCTGGCTCCAAAAGCGTACGCAGCGATCTGGCCTTCTTGCGCGCCAATGGCTGGGATGCGGCCGTGGCGCGGCATCTGCGTTATGGCGGCAAGGTGCTGGGGATTTGCGGCGGTTTGCAGATGCTGGGTGAGCAGGTGCATGACCCGCTTGGGCTGGAGGGTGTGGCCGGGTCCAGTGCCGGCCTCGGGCTGCTGGCGTTTACCACAACGCTGGAGGAGCACAAGCAGCTGCGCAATGTGCGCGGACGCTTGGTGCTCGAAGATGCTGAAGTGAGTGGGTATGAGATTCACGCGGGTGTGACATCAGGCGATGCCCTGCTCAGCGCTGCGGTGCTGCTGGACGATGGTCGCAGCGATGGCGCGCTGAGTGCTGATGGGCAGATTCTCGGCACCTACCTGCACGGGCTGTTCGAAACACCGGCGGCGTGCAGTGCCTTGCTGCGGTGGGCCGGATTGCAGGAGGTGCAAGAGGTGGATTATCACGGGTTGCGCGAGCGTGATATCGAACGGTTGGCGGACTTGGTGGAGAACCACCTGGATACGGATTTATTGCGTCGATTGTGCGGGATTTGACGGCATGTATAGGACGCAAATGTGGGAGGGGGCTTGCTCCCGATAAGTGCTTCACAGTCACTGAGGTATCGACTGATACACCTTAATCGGGAGCAAGCCCCCTCCCACAATGGATGGTATCAATCGCAATTTTTTCGGCTGGCTGGAAAAGGTATTTGCTCATGTATCAATTAATCCTCGGCGGTGCCCGTTCGGGCAAGAGTCGCCTGGCTGAAAAGCTCGCCTGCGACAGCGCTTTGCCGGTCACTTATATCGCCACCAGCCAACCCCTGGATGGTGAAATGAATCAGCGGGTGGCGCTGCATCGCGAACGTCGCCCGGATCATTGGGGGCTGATTGAAGAACCCATCGAGCTGGCGCATGTGCTGCGTGAAAACGCCGCTACCGACCGCTGCCTGTTGGTGGACTGCCTGACGTTATGGCTGACCAATCTGCTGATGCTCGACGATAGCGATCGTCTGGTGTTCGAGCGCGATCAACTGCTGCAAACCCTGGCCTCGCTGCCGGGTGAAATCATTTTTGTCAGCAACGAGACCGGTCTGGGTGTCGTGCCGCTGGGCGAATTGACTCGCCGCTATGTGGATGAAGCCGGTTGGCTGCATCAAGCCTTGGCCGAGCGGTGTCAGCGTGTGGTGTTGACGGTTGCCGGCCTGCCCCTGACTTTGAAAGGTACTGCGTTATGACGGACTCCTGGTGGCTCAACCCCTGCAAGGCCATTGATACTGCGGCCCATGAACAGGCGCTGGCGCGTCAGCAACAATTGACCAAGCCCGCCGGTTCCCTCGGCCAGATGGAAGCGCTGGCGGTGCAGCTGGCGGGTTTGCAGGGCCAGGTCAAACCGTCGGTGGAGCAACTGTGGATCGCGATTTTTGCCGGCGATCACGGTGTGGTGGCTGAGGGCGTATCGGCGTTTCCCCAGGCGGTCACCGGGCAGATGCTGCAAAACTTCGTCACCGGTGGTGCGGCGATCAGCGTGTTGGCGCGGCAACTGGATGCGCAGTTGGAAGTGATTGATCTTGGCACGGTGACGCCCTCGCTGAACTTGCCCGGCGTGCGTCATGTGAATATCGGCGCGGGCACGGCCAACTTCGTCGATGGCCCGGCGATGACCCAGGCTCAAGGGCTGTTGGCATTGCAAGCCGGCCGAGACAGCGCGCACCGCGCTCAGGAACGCGGTGCGCAGGTGTTTATCGGCGGCGAGATGGGTATCGGCAATACCACCGCGGCCAGCGCGTTGGCGTGTGCATTGCTGGATTGCCAGGTGAGCGACCTGACTGGCCCGGGCACAGGTTTGAATGCAGCGGGCGTCAGCCACAAGGTCGCGGTCATCGAGCGCGCTTTGGCGCTGCATGCCGGGCAACGGGGTGATGCGTTGCAAACGCTGTTCAATCTCGGCGGTTTTGAAATTGCCGCGTTGGTTGGCGCTTACCTGGCCTGTGCGCAGGCAGGTATCGTGGTGCTGGTGGATGGGTTTATCTGCAGCGTTGCCGCGCTGGTGGCGGTGCGCTTGAACCCGGCGTGCCGCGAATGGCTGGTGTTCGGGCATCGCGGTGCCGAGCCGGGCCATCGCCATGTGTTGCACAGCCTGGATGCCGAACCGCTACTGGAACTGGGCTTGCGCCTGGGCGAAGGCAGCGGCGCGGCGCTGGCGGTGCCGTTGTTGCGTTTGGCCTGTGCGTTGCACGGGCAGATGGCAACCTTCGCCGAAGCGGCCGTGGCAGATCGCCCCGCATGACCTTGCACCTGGACCTGCTGCGCCACGGCGAAACCGAGCTGGGCGGCGGCCTGCGCGGCAGCCTGGACGATGCCTTGACCGCCAAGGGCTGGGCGCAGATGCGAGCCTCGGTGGTGGGGCAGGGGCCATGGGATCGGTTGATCGGCTCACCGTTGCAACGCTGCGCCTTGTTTGCCCAGGAGCTGGGAGCACAGCTCGGCCTGCCGGTCAGCCTTGAGCCGGCTTTGCAAGAACTCCACTTCGGTGCCTGGGAAGGCCAGAGCGCCGCGGCGCTGATGGAGACCGATGCCGAAGGGCTGGGTTTGTTCTGGGCCGATCCCTACGCGTTCACGCCGCCCCAAGGCGAGCCTGTCAGTGCATTTTCCGAGCGGGTGCTCGGCGCGGTGTCACGCCTGCATCAGGCTTACGCCGGCCAGCGCGTGTTGTTGGTCAGCCATGGCGGCGTGATGCGCCTGCTGCTGGCCCGGGCGCGTGGGATGCCGCGCGAGCAACTGCTGAACGTCGAGGTCGGCCACGGCGCGCTTTTCAGCCTGCAGGTCGGTGCCGACGGCGTACTGAAAGAAGGATCGTGACGATGTTGCCGTTCTGGATCGCCCTGCAATTTCTCAGCTGCCTGCCGATCCGCTTGCCGGGTATGCCGCAGCCTCAGGAGCTAGGCCGTTCGTTACTGTTTTATCCGCTGGTGGGACTGCTGTTCGGTCTATTGCTGTGGGGGTTGAACCTGGTATTGATGGGCGCGCCCTTGCTGCTGCACGCCGCGCTGTTGCTGACGGCCTGGGTGCTGCTCAGCGGTGGCCTGCACCTGGATGGCCTGGCGGACAGCGCCGATGCCTGGTTGGGTGGCTTTGGTGATCGCGAACGCACGCTCAGTATCATGAAAGATCCGCGCAGCGGGCCGATTGCGGTGGTTACCCTGGGCTTGGTGCTATTGCTCAAGTTCAGCGCGTTGGTGGCCTTGATCGAGCAGCGTAATGGCGCCGCCCTGATCCTGGCGCCGTTGATCGGACGGGCTTCGATGCTGGCGCTGTTTCTTACCACGCGCTATGTGCGGGCAGGAGGGTTGGGCCAGGCCTTGTCGGACTACTTACCGCGGATTGTCGGCCAGCAGGTGCTGATCCTCAGCGGATTGACCTGCATCCTGATCGGTGGTTTCAACGGCGGTATTGCGGTGTTGCTGGCGGCGCTGTGCTTTATGGGGCTGCGTCACTTGATGATCAGGCGCCTTGGCGGTACCACGGGCGACACGGCAGGCGCGCTATTGGAACTACTGGAAGTCGCTGTCCTGGTCGGGTTGGCGCTGTAACGCTTTCTTGCAATTCCTTAACTCCGGGTATATACACGCTCTATGCTTGCTTCCCAATGTTTATGCACCAACCTGCGACGCGCCGCCCGTGGCGTCAGCAGGCATTACGACGGCGCTCTCGACGGCTTCGGGATCAACGTCGCCCAGTATTCTTTGCTGTGTAACTTGCAGCGCCTTGACCAACCGAGCATTTCCAGCCTGGCCGAAGCCATGGGCCTGGATCGCAGCACCCTGGGGCGCAACCTGCGTGTTCTGGAGGGCGAGGGGTTGGTGCAATTGGTCGAGGGCGATGACCTGCGAAACCGCCTTGTGCTGTTGACTGAAAGTGGCCAGCAGCGATTGGCCGCCGCGTTGCCGGCATGGGAAGCGGCGCAACAGAAACTGATTGATAAGCTCGGCGCTGAAAAGCGCGAAACCTTGTTGGCCTTGCTGGATGAACTCGCCTGAACGGCGGTTTGTTCGACTACAAGCGGGTATATACCCGCGAGCGGAGAATAAAAAATGACCTCGATGTGGCGCACCAGCGGTTGGATCCTTGTGGGGAGTGCGCTGATCCTGGCGTTGTCCTTGGGCGTACGGCATGGCTTCGGCCTGTTTCTGGCGCCGATGAGCAGCGAATTCGGCTGGGGGCGTGAGACCTTCGCCTTCGCCATTGCCTTGCAGAACTTGATCTGGGGCCTGGCGCAGCCGTTTACCGGCGCCTTGGCCGACCGTTTCGGCGCAACCAGAGCGGTGTTTGTCGGCGGCGTGTTGTACGCCGTGGGCCTGGTGCTGATGGGGATGTCCGACTCCGCGTGGTCATTGTCCCTGAGTGCAGGCTTGCTGATTGGCATCGGCCTGTCCGGTACCTCGTTTTCAGTGATTCTCGGTGTGGTCGGTCGCGCCGTACCGCCGGAAAAACGCAGCATGGCCATGGGCATTGCCAGCGCCGCCGGGTCCTTCGGCCAGTTCGCCATGGTGCCCGGCACCCTCGGCTTGATCGGTTGGCTGGGCTGGTCCGCAGCGTTGCTGGCGTTGGGCTTGATGGTGGCGTTGATCCTGCCGCTGGTTGCCATGCTCAAGGACCGGCCGTTGCCGGTCACGGTCGGTCAGCAAACCCTGCGCGAAGCGTTGAAGGAAGCCTGCTCTCACTCCGGGTTCTGGCTGCTGTCTTTCGGTTTTTTTGTGTGCGGGTTCCAGGTTGTGTTTATCGGTGTGCACTTGCCGGCGTACCTGGTCGACCAACATCTGCCGGCCACGGTGGGCACCACGGTGCTGGCCTTGATCGGTCTGTTCAATGTGTTCGGCACCTATACCGCTGGCTGGCTGGGCGGGCGCATGTCCAAGCCGCGCTTGCTGACCGGCCTGTACCTGCTGCGGGCGGTGGTGATTGTGTTGTTCCTGTGGGCGCCAGTCACTGAAGTGACGGCCTATCTGTTTGGCATGGCGATGGGGTTTCTGTGGTTGTCCACCGTGCCGCTGACCAACGGCACCGTCGCGACGTTGTTTGGCGTACGCAACCTTTCGATGCTCGGCGGGATTGTGTTCCTGTTCCATCAACTCGGTTCGTTCCTCGGCGGTTGGCTGGGCGGGGTAGTCTATGATCGAACCGGCAACTACGATTTGATCTGGCAGGTGGCGATTCTGCTCAGCCTGCTCGCCGCGGCCTTGAACTGGCCGGTGCGTGAGCGGCCAGTGGCGCGTGTGCAGGCGCAGATGGAGGCGGCATGAGGGTAGCGGTGCGCTTGATGGTGATGGCGGCAGGGTTGCTTCTGTTGCTACTGGCCTGGTGGGGTTGGCAGCAAGGTGGCCTGGCGTTGATGCAACTGGGCATGGCGATCTGTTAAGTTCAATGCCTGAACTGACTCAAGGACTTTGATCATGTTGATGCGCTGGCTCGCTGTACCCGTCCTCATGGCTGTTGGCAGCGTGGCCATGGCCGCCAGCTGCCCGTCGCTGCTTACGGGCCAATTGCCCAAACTGCGGGCCAAGGAATCCATTGACCTGTGCCAGCAATTCGCTGGCAAACCCTTGGTGATCGTCAATACGGCGAGCTTCTGCGGCTTTGCCCCGCAGTTCAAGGGCCTGGAAGGCTTATATCAACGCTATAAGGGCGAAGGCCTGGAAGTGATTGGCGTGCCGTCCGATGACTTCAAGCAGGAAGCCAAGACCGGGGAGGAGACCGCCAAGGTCTGCTACGTGAATTATGGCGTGACCTTCACCATGACCGAGCCGCAGAAGGTCAAGGGGCCGGATGCGGTGCATCTGTTCAAGGTCCTTGCCGAGCAGGCCGACGCGGCGCCGAAGTGGAACTTCTACAAGTACGTGGTTGACCGCCAGGGCAATGTTGTCGCCAGCTTTTCCAGCCTGACCAAGCCGGACAGCCCGGAGTTGATCAAGGCGGTCGAGCAGGCGATAGCATCCAAACCCTGATAACCAGCCACTGAAAAGCCCCGCCTCCTTCACAGGAGAGCGGGGCTTTTTTATACGGTCGCGGTTTAGAACTTGTAGGTCATGCCCAGGCCGAAACCGTTGGCACTGTTTTCATACTTGGCGTTGTAGCTGGCCAATTGGTTGGAGCGCGAAACCTTGACGTCTTCTTCCTTCAGGTAGGAGTAGGCCAGGTCGATGGTCATGTTCGGCATGACCTCGTAGCCCAGGCCCAGGCTGAAGATCGTGCGGTCGCCGGTCGGGATGCGTGGCGAACGATCCGTGTTGTTGGTAGGCGACTGGTCGAAAGTCAGGCCGGTACGCAACACCACTTGCTTGGTGAGCTGATACGAAGTACCCACGGCATAGGCCCAGGTATCGTGCCAGTTCTGGTCTTCCTTGATAGTGCCGACCAAGGCAGGGGCGAGCGCGCCGCCTGTTGCGCCGGACACGCCGTCGTTCTTGACGGTGATGTCTTTCAAGCGGCTCCAGCGTGTCCAGGTTGCACCTGCATAGAGTTTCCAGGCGTCGGTCAGGTCTTGGGTCACCGACAGGTCGTAGGACTCAGGCGTATCGATCTTCAGCGACGCATCGTAGCGATTGCTGCGCAGGGCGGCAGCGGTCGCGGCTGGTGCGGTGACTTCGGTGTGGCCGTCCAGCTTGTAGCTGACCTTGGAGTGATAGGTCAGGCCGACGCGGGTGGTATCGGTGGCTTGTACCAGCACGCCGATGTTGAAGCCCAGCGCGGTGTCGTCACCCTTGATCTTGATGTTGGTGTCTGGCGCGAGAGCGTTCAGCGTCAGGTCTGATTCCAGGGTGCCGGCGATGCGGTTGATAGTCGGGCCAAAACCAACGGAAACACGGTCGTTGAAGGCGTAGCTGACCGTTGGCTGGAAGGTGATGACTTTCACTTCACTCTTGCTGCCAAAGCCACGGCCCTGGAAGCCGCTTTCGTAGTCGGTTACCAGGCCGAACGGTGCATAGACACCGAAGCCGACAGCCCACTGATCGTTGAGTTTATTGGTGTAGAAACCGAAAGGGACGGCGGTGAATGGCACCATGTCGCCTTTGTTGCTGCCGCGGGAGCGGCCGCTGACGTCGCTGATATCAGTAGAAGCATCAATGGCTGCAACGCCGCCGGTGATCTGTTGACCTTCCAGGCGTGCCATACCGGCAGGGTTACCGAACACAGTGCTTGCATCATCGGCAGAAGAAGATCGACCTGCAAAACCAGTACCCATCCCGCTGACGCTCTGTTCGTTCAGGGCAAAGCCGCTGGCGAATAGTTGGGAGGATGCCATGGCAACGGCGAGGCTAAGTGTGGTCTTGAGCATTACTTTTTTCATTATTAGAACTCCGAGGTGATCACCGCAGCGGAAAGTAACAATAAATTTGCGATCGCGCTATAGGGTGTAATGCAGGAGATAGAGCGGTTTTGTAGGACAATCCGACCAGATTCGCTGTTTTTTGCCGAATCTTGCAATTTACCCGGTCAGCAGATCACCTGTTTCATGGCTGGAACACAGGTTTGCCAGGCTTGGGTGAAATCCCGCAGCCGACCTTGAGGGTGGAATATTTCTTTCCAGATACGCGCCATGGCCAATACGTCGCCTGGGGCGGGGAGTGCTGGGCGATGTTGTTCTACCAGCAGCCAGGCGATTGCCGTGGCGTATCGCAGGTTTACCGTCAACTCCAACTGGGGCGCACTCAGAAACGCATGTTGGCTGGCCAGCCCGCGCACCAGGCTTGCGCGTTCCGGGTCCAGCGCCAGGTATTCGTCCCAGAGGGCACGGTGGCGGGGTTCAGTGATGCTATAGAGGCCATGGCCGCGCCGATCATGCAGGGCCGACCCCAGTTCTGACTGGCTGGCGGCGATCCCCAGTAACAAGGACTCGGCTGTTGGGTTATGGCAGCCGAGGTAGGTCAAGGTCGGCCTGATCACATAACGACACAATTCGCTGGCGGCAATACCCATACAAGCCTCAGTCCATAAATGGGGTTGACGAGCCTGAGAAGGAGGGCTTGGCAGCGGTGAATCGGATCTCAGGCCCGTCGCAAGCGGACGATGCCGCTTGAGTTGAAGTGTAGTGTCATATTCATGATGTAAAGGACTGTTTTTAAAACATCTTATCTATTCAGTTATAACGTTTATATCTATCGGTGCTTAGTAAATACCGGCCCGCGCCAAATTTCAGGCAATAAAAAACCCTGTTTTTCAGACAGGGTTTTTGTTTTCAGCGACTCGGTCGATCAGGCAGTCAGTGCCTGACGGGTACGCTCGATCACGGCCTGCAGCGGTTCTGCGCTGGAGTATTGATCGGGGTACAGGCGTTCGCTGTGACGAGCGATACCGTGTTCATTGACCAGGGTGAAGCTGAAGCAGCCTTTGCGAGCGGCCATGATCAGGCAGTTCATTGGGGCAAAAGCGTTAGTGAGGGTGCGAATGGCATCCTGAGTGTGGATTTGAGCGTTCATATTATTGGTGTTCCTACAAATGACACGGATAAGAACCGTGCAACGTTAAAACGTTCCAGTAACGCTGATCACCATTGATCAAACGAAGAACCTGACTGGAACAAAGCAGCCAGTTTGAAGCGCTAATAATTTAGGCGCGCTTGGGCTGGCAGGTAGGTACTTAGGAGGGCAGGCAACACAACAGGGGCAAAGGTTCTGGGCCCGGGGTGAAGATCCTGATCAATTTGCAGGTTGGTTCGGTCAGAGTATGTAAACTTCGCGACACCCTTTGCTTGTTCAAAGGCAGTGTCGTCGCAAGCGATACCTGGAAACCATCGAGGTGGTCGATCCCGTGTGGTTCAGGGGACTTGTTCGACCAGAATTGACTTTCAGCTTGGTACTAACGCCGCGGATAGTAACGGAATGAAGCAGGGAAGGGAAGGGGGTTGGTAAAAAACTTTAATCAGCCGCCGAGCAGTCCACGATAGACCAATACGGTCATAGACGCAGCCAGGGCGCAGCCCAGTGCGTAAGCGGCGAGCGTCAGGCGCAAGGACTGGCCGGTCTCGATCAGTTTCATGACCTCGTGCAGATCATTGATCCGGCCGTCACTCAGTTCGATGCACAGGCTCGCGGCGGTAAAGGCGGCCGAGAGCAAAATCGCGATAGCGAACAACGCGCCGTCCGGAGAGGGTAGCGCTGCATTGATTCCCAACGATGTCGCGCAGATGGCCAACAGCAGCATGGCGAAAAGCAGAATTCCTTTCATCGGCCCTACAGAGTTGCGTTGACGGTGGCGCAGTGTGGCGAGCCGGGACAGATTTGAAAAGCCCCCGGGTTTGTCCTGGCAGTAACATGTTTAACGCGTGTTGAATCAAAAAACGCCGGCGATATAACCCTTGAATAGTTACTTGTGCACATTGGTTGCGGCATGTGTAACCCTCCTGCCACTCACCGCGAAGGGCGCCCATTTGCCTGTAATCAAAATTTAAGTCAATGAAAAATCTGGCTTTTTTTTATTGGTGAAAAAATCGTCAGTTTGACCGGGGGCCCCGTTCCATGGGCCTTTGCGCGAGTTCAAGGAGGGTTGTCCACTGAGTTATCCACAGCTTCTGTGGATTGTCCCAAGCGCTTGCTCTAGGACGGGCGTGCAGGTTTTTTTCAGCTTTACCTGTACGAAAAAAAGAGTAGAGTGGCGCGCCTTCCGTTCTGTCCCACAGTGCTTTATGAAGTTTCGCTCAGTATCACCTTCTGTTACCGACACTACTCAAACTGTTACCGCACCCAAGCGTTTTTCCTTGAAGGTCGCTCTGTGGCTGCTCGACAGCCCGCGTCTGGGCCAGAGCCGCAACGTCAAGCACTTCGCTGGGCGTTTGCTCAAGCAGCCTGCCCGGGAAGGCGTGGTGGCCGCACAGAGTCGTCTCGGCCAGCTGATGTGCCGCGAGTGCGGAAACGCACGTGACCGGCGCATTGGTCATGATCTATTACGCTCGGCCGCTCGCGCCGGCGATCGTCGCGCCCAGAGTGAACTGCGCCAGGTCGAAGACTGAGCTGTCTTCGGGCCCTGTGCTTGGTTACCCTTGATCTTTTTTGGTGATGGCAGAAATGGCTATGGTTTTTGACTGGACCAGTATTGCCTTGGGGCTCGTTGGCGCAGCCGTACCGTTACTGGCGCTGTGCTGGCAGATTCAGCGGCGCTTGAACGCGCGCAACACCGGGTGGGAACTGCTGGAAGAACGCCTGGCAAACGCGCAACTGGCCCAAGAGGGGCTCGCCGCCCAGATGGATGCCAGTCGCGATGAAATCAGCGACCTGAGCCAGGCCAACGCCGCCAAACAAGCCGACCTGGCGGCACTGGGTCGCGAAGTCGAACTGTTGCAGATCGACCGCGATAACGCCCGCGATGCCGCCCATGCCTGGAACCTCGATCGCAGCGCCAAGGAAACCGAACTGCGCCGTCTCGACGCCTTGGCCGCAGCCCTGAGCGCGGAATTGCGCGAGCAACAGGAGAGCCATCAGCAGCGCCTCACTGACCTGCAAGGCTCACGGGACGAGCTGCGTGCGCAGTTCGCCGAGCTTGCCGGTAAAATCTTCGACGAGCGTGAACAGCGCTTCGCCGAAACCAGCCAGGAACGCCTGGGCCAGTTGCTCGACCCGCTCAAGGAGCGCATCCAGTCCTTCGAGAAACGCGTTGAAGAAAGCTATCAAAACGAAGCCCGTGAGCGGTTCTCCCTGGCCAAGGAGCTTGAGCGCCTGCAGCAACTGAACCTGCGCCTGTCGGACGAAGCCACCAACCTGACCCGCGCCCTCAAGGGGCAGAAAACCCAGGGCAACTGGGGGGAACTGATTCTTGAGCGGGTGCTGGAACACGCAGGCCTGGAAAAAGGCCGCGAATACCAGACCCAGGTCAGCCTCAAGGGCCCGGATGGCGAGCGCTTCCAGCCGGACGTGCTGATCATGTTGCCGGGTGACAAGCAGGTGGTGGTCGACTCCAAGGTCAGCTTGACCGCCTATCAACAGTACGTGGCGGCGGATGACGAAGTGATTGGCCAGGCGGCGTTGAAGCAGCATGTGCTGTCTTTGCGCAATCACGTCAAGGGCTTGGCCGGCAAGGACTACAAGCGCCTGGAAGGTTTGCACAGCCTGGATTTCGTTCTGCTGTTCGTACCGATCGAGGCGGCTTTTTCCGCGGCCTTGCAGGCTGAACCGAATTTGTTCCAGGAAGCCTTCGATCGCCATATCGTGATTGTCAGCCCCACCACCTTGCTCGCCACCCTGCGGGTGATCGATAGCCTGTGGAAGCAGGAGCGTCAGAGCCAGAACGCCCGGGAAATCGCCGAGCGTGCCGGTTGGCTGTACGACAAGTTCGTGTTGTTTATCCAGGACCTGGACGAAGTGGGCAACCGGCTGCAGCAGTTGGACAAGGCTTACAGTGCGGCGCGCAACAAATTGACGGACGGGCGTGGGAATCTGGTCAGCCGTACCGAGCAGTTAAGGTTGCTCGGCGCCCGAGCCAGCAAGAGCCTTCCGGCGGATTTGCTGGAGCGAGCGATGACAGATTCGGATGGCGTGGCGCATCTCCCCGAATAGACTTGGGGCCAAATGTGGGAGTGGGCAAGCCCCTCCCACATTTTGACCACGCACGACCCTTTTACAAGGGCAGGTGCCTGCTCAACAGTGCCCTCAACGCCGCCGGCTTCACCGGCTTGGCCAGGTAGTCCAGCCCCGCCCCATGCACCTGCGCCACCATCTCCGGGCGCCCGTCGGCACTGATCACCACGCCGGGAATAGGCTCGGCCAATTGCGCTCGCAGCCAGCCCATCAGTTCGGTGCCGGTTTCGCCGTGGTCCAGGTGATAATCCACCAGCGCCAGTTGCGGTCGCATACCGTCGGCCAGCAGCGCTGCGCACTGGGCCTGGTCGGTGGCGGTCCAGACTTCGCAGCCCCAGCGTGTCAGCAGGCTGCGCATACCGATCAGGATGCTTTCCTCGTTATCCACGCACAGCACCCGCGCACCGCTCAGGGGCAGGCCGTTCTCCACGGCGGCTTTTGGCTGCGGGCTGGCCTGGTTGCGCGCCAGCGGCACGCACACGCTAAACACGCTGCCCTTGCCCGGCCACGAGCGCACGCTCAGGCGATGGCCCAACACGCGGCACAGGCCGTCGGCAATCGCCAAGCCCAGGCCCAGGCCCTTCTCGGCGCGGGTCTGGTGGCTGTCCAGGCGCTTGAATTCTTCGAAGATCACTTTTTGCTTGTCCGGCGGAATGCCCGGGCCTCGGTCCCATACTTCCAGGCACAGTTCGCCCTGACGTCGACGTACGCCCAGCAGTACGGGCCCGTCGGCATAACGGAAGGCATTGGTCAGAAAGTTCTGCAACACCCGCCTCAGCAACTTGATGTCGCTGTCCACTCGCAGGCGGCTGCCGCGCCAACGGAAGCGCAAGCCTTGCTCATGGGCCAGCGCCTTGAATTCTGCGCCCAGGGTGTCAAATAGCTCATTGAGTACAAAGGGCTGGCGTTGTGGATTGATCTTGCCGTTTTCCAGGCGCGATATGTCCAGCAAGTCGCTGATCAGGTCTTCGGCTGAGCGCAACGAGCTGTCCAGATGCTGCACCAGTTGCCGCGCCTCGTCGGACAGGCCGTCGTGCTGGTGGGAGAGGGCGGCGGAGAACAGCCGCGCCGCGTTCAGCGGTTGCATCAGATCGTGGCTCACCGCCGCCAGGAATCGCGTCTTCGATTGGCTGGCAGATTCGGCCACGCCTTTGGCGTCGGTCAGCGCCACGTTGAGCTGCGACAACTCATGGGTGCGCTCGGTCACTCGCTGTTCCAGGCCCTCGTTTGCCTCGGTCAGTGCCTGTTCGGCTTCGCGGAACGCGGTGATGTCGGTGAAACTCATGACAAAACCGCCACCTGGCATCGGGTTGCCGATCAACTCGATCACCCGGCCATTGGGAAACAGGCGCTCGGAGGTGTGCGCGCGGCCCTGGCGCATCCAGTGCAGGCGTCGCGCCACGTGCACTTCGGCTTCACCCGGCCCGCACAGGCCGCGCTCGGCGTTGTAGCGAATAATGTCGGCAATCGGCCGGCCGACGCTGATCAAACCGTCCGGGTAGTTGAATAGCTCCAGGTAGCGCCGGTTCCAGGCCACCAGCTTGAGCGACTGGTCCACCACACTGATGCCTTGGGTAATGTTCTCGATAGCGCCTTGCAGCAGGGCGCGGTTGAATTGCAGCACCTCGGAGGCTTCGTCGGCGATGCGTACTACGTCCTCCAGCTGCATTTCCCGGCCTTCGATCGCGGCTTTCACCACTGCCCGCGTCGAGGAGGCGCCGAGTACGCCGGCCAACAAACGCTCGGTATGGGCGATCCAATCGTTGTCGGCATTCTGGTTGGGGTTGAAGCCTTTACCCTGGCGATAGGCAAAGCGAATGAAGCTCTGCTGGGCACGTTCTTCGCCGACGAAACGTGCAGCCAGGCTGAGCAGGTCGCTGATCTGCACCGACAACATGGAACGAGCATTGGCGCGCTGGTTGATTTCCTGGCCGATAAACCGGCCGGCCTGCCAGTGCTCGGAAACTCGCGTGCGCGACAGCATCGATACCCAGACGAAGAGGGTGAAGTTACCCGCCAGGGAGAACACTGTACCCAAGGTCAGCGACGTCACCGACAGCCCGAATGGGTGGGAGTGCATCCAGGTCAGGCCGGGGAAAAGGCTGAGCGACCAGCCAAGGCTTTTCGCCGTCACCGGTAGGACCAAGGTGTAGAACCACAGGAATGTACCGGCGGCCAGGCCGGCAAATACACCGCGCCGGTTGGCCTGCTTCCAGTAGAGCGCACCGAGCATTGCCGGGGCCAGTTGGGTCACGGCGGCAAAAGCGATCTGGCCGATGGTGGCCAGGCTGGCAGTCGAGCCCAGCAGACGGTAGCTCACATACGCCAGCAGCAGAATGATCACAATGCTCACCCGGCGTACCGAGAGCATCCAGTGGCGGAACACTTCGAACGGCCGCTCGGCGCTGGAGCGGCGCAGCAACCACGGCAACAGCATGTCGTTGGAGACCATGGTCGACAACGCGATGCTGGCCACGATGACCATGCCGGTGGCTGCCGAAGCCCCGCCGATGAACGCCAGTACGGCGAGGGCCGGGTGGGCCTGGGCCATCGGCAGGCTGAT
This sequence comes from Pseudomonas sp. W15Feb34, assembly GCF_023127765.1. Taxonomy (NCBI): domain Bacteria; kingdom Pseudomonadati; phylum Pseudomonadota; class Gammaproteobacteria; order Pseudomonadales; family Pseudomonadaceae; genus Pseudomonas; species Pseudomonas sp. W15Feb34. The sequence continues at coordinate 83,069 of NZ_SPKN01000010.1, read as the reverse complement.
CACGTAGGAGTCGGGCAGCACCGAACCGGGCAACAGCATTTTTCCGCCCAGGGCGATCGGTACCACGAACAACGCGGCGAGGATCAAGTACGCCGGAAATACCCACTTGGCCAGGCGCAGGTCCTGCGGGTCAATGTTCTCAACGACAGTCACATGGAATTGCCGGGGCAGGCAGATGATCGCCATCATGGCGACGCCAGTCTGCACCACCATTGATGGCCAGTTGATCGTTTCTTTCCAGTATTCCTCCAGGCGCGGCGCGAGCATGGCCTGGCTGAACAGATCGCCGAAACCGTCGTACAAGCCGTAGGTCACAAACGCGCCGACCGCGAGAAATGCGAACAGCTTGACCAAAGACTCAAAGGCAATCGCCAGCACCATGCCCCGGTGGTGTTCGGTGGCATCGAGGTTGCGCGTACCAAACACGATAGTGAACAGCGCCAGCACCAGCGACACGATCAAGGCGGTGTCCTGAGCCCGGGTACCGGTGGTGTCGGGGCCTGCGCCGATCAACAGGTTTACGCCCAGCACGATGCCTTTGAGTTGCAGCGCGATATAGGGCAGCACGCCGACCAGACAGATCAGCGCGACCACCACCGCCAGGGATTGGGATTTGCCATAGCGAGCGGCGATAAAGTCGGCGATGGAGGTGATGTTTTCCTGCTTGCTGATCAGGATCATCTTCTGCAGCACCCAAGGCGCCAACACCAGTAACAGCACCGGCCCCAGGTAGATCGGTAAAAATGCCCACAACTGCTCGGCGGCTTGGCCTACCGCTCCGAAGAACGTCCAACTGGTGCAGTACACCGCCAGCGACAAGCTATAGACCCACGCACGCACCCGGGGTGGCAGCGGCGCATGGCGGCGGTCACCGTAAAAAGCGATGGCAAACATAATGGCCATATAGGCCAGGGCAACGGCGGCGATCAGCCCGCTGGACAGCGTCATGGTAACTCCGAGCATAAGAACACCCGGGCATTCCGGGCCCGGTTGGACAGTCTCGCATGATGCCTGTTGTTAGTCAGTGTCGACCAAGGTCGCGTGGGATCTAATGTCGCAGGTGCGTTCAGCGCGGGGGCAGGGTTTTCTGGCGCAGGATGTAGATCGTCACCAGCACGGCGCTGGTCAGCATGAAGCCGCGAGCCCACGGCAAGGGCACCAGGTAACAGGACAGCGCGATGCTCAGCCACATCAGGCCGATGGCGTAGACCTTACCCTTGAGTGGAATGCCGTTGCCATCCAGGTAATCACGAATCCATGGGCCCAGCCGTGGGTGTTCCACCAGCCAGTGATAGAACCGCGGGGAGCTTCGAGCGAAGCAGGCGGCGGCCAGCAGTAGAAAGGGCGTGGTCGGCAATACCGGTAGGAAAATGCCAATCACTCCCAGCGCTACGCTCAGCCAGCCGATGGCCAGCAGTACGTAGCGCAGGAGCAGTGAGCGGTTGCCCATGGGTGCCACGGGCAAGCGACTCAGTGGTGACGTGGCTTGAGGATCGCCGGTTTTTCGTCAGGCGCGTTGCACAGCAGGTACAGCGCGGTCAGGGCTTCCGGGATCTGCACGATCATGTCGTCCATCAGGTTGGCATCGGCGGCGATGTCGGAGAACTCTGCTTCTTCTTCGAACAGGCCCGAACCGACCATGATCGGCAGGAGCATTTCGCTGACTTCTTCTTCGGCGGTTTCGAACCAGGCGGCTTCACGCAGGAACACGCCTTCCATGAAACCGATGCACCAGCCGCGCAGGTCGGAGTCATCCGGGTCGTCGCCCAGGTCGAGGTCGCATGGCAGCTCGAACTCTTCGTCGGAGGCCAGTTGGCGCGCAATGTGGGCCTTGAGGGCGATCAGGGTGGATTCGATTTCTTCGCGCTGGGCGGCGTCGCTGTAATGAGGCTCTTCAGCGAACAGCGCGTCGATCCATTCACGGTCCGGGACGGTTTCGGAGCAGATCGAAAGGGCGGTCAGGTAGCCGTGGGCGGCCACGTAGTCCAGCGCCTCGTCATGCAGCTCATCGGCGTCGAGGAAGGCTTGCAGGCGGGTTAGTTGCTCAGCGAAGGACATTGAAGGGCTACCTTGGGAATAAACGATGCTGAATTCTAGGCTTTCTTGAGCGCCCAGGCCAGCCGCACGGCATATTTGCCCGGTTTTAGAGCAGGCGTCTATTCGTCAGTCGCGCCCTTTGGCCGATGACGCTCGGGTATACTGCCGCGTTTTGTGATGCCCCTGCAGGCTTAGCGCCAATCCGGGAAAACTTCGCTTACGGATTATTTTCCGTGAAAGCGTATTTTTTCGGCCAGCCTGTACAGAGGGATTTCGGCACCATTTTGGAGTTTTACATGCTCGAGCAGGCTCAACGCGTCCTCAAGGACATCTTCGGCTACGACAGTTTTCGTGGCCGCCAGGGTGCGATCATTGAGCGTGTGGCCAGCGGCGGCGATGCCCTGGTGCTGATGCCTACCGGTGGCGGCAAGTCGCTGTGCTTCCAGGTACCCGCGCTGTTGCGCAACGGCCTGGCGGTGGTGGTGTCGCCGCTGATCGCGTTGATGGACGATCAGGTTGCCACCCTCGAAGAGCTGGGCGTCGCCGCCGCTTCCCTGAACTCCACTCTCAGCGCCGAGCAGCAGCGCGACCTGGCCGCACGAATCAAGCGCGGTGAAGTGAAGATGTTGTACCTGGCGCCGGAGCGTCTGGTGCAGCCACGCATGTTGGCCTTTTTGCAGAGCCTTGAAATCGCCCTGTTCGCCATCGACGAAGCCCACTGTGTATCGCAGTGGGGCCACGATTTCCGCCGCGAATACCTGCAGCTTGGTCAATTGGCGGAGCTGTTCCCCGACGTGCCGCGCATCGCCCTGACCGCCACCGCCGACAAACGTACCCGTGAAGAGATCGTCGAGCGCCTGCATTTGCAGAATGCCGAGCGCTTCCTGTCCAGCTTTGACCGGCCGAATATCTTCTATCGCATCGTACCCAAGGAGCAGCCACGCAAGCAGTTGCTCGCGTTCCTGTCCGAGCGGCGCAGCGATGCGGGTATTGTCTACTGCCTGTCACGCAAGAAGGTCGATGAAGTCGCTGCGTTCCTGTGCGAGCAAGGCTACCCGGCGCTGCCTTACCACGCCGGCCTGCCCAATGAAACGCGCTCTGCGCACCAGAAACGCTTCCTCAACGAGGAAGGCCTGATCATGGTGGCGACCATCGCCTTCGGCATGGGTATCGACAAATCCAACGTGCGTTTCGTGGCGCACATGGACCTGCCCAAATCCCTTGAGGCCTATTACCAGGAAACCGGTCGTGCCGGCCGAGATGGCCTGCCGGCGGATGCCTGGATGGTCTACGGCCTGCAGGACGTGGTGATGCTCAAGCAGATGCTGCAGAACTCCGAAGGTGACGAGCGTCACAAGCGTCTGGAGCAGCACAAGCTCGACGCCATGCTTTCGTTGTGCGAAGAAACCCGCTGCCGCCGTCAGACGCTGCTGGCGTATTTCGACGAAGACATGCCGCAACCCTGCGGTCACTGCGACAACTGCATCGACGGCGTGCAAACCTGGGACGCTACCGAGCCTGCGCGCCAGGCGTTGTCGACGATCTATCGCACTGGCCAGCGCTATGGCGTGGGCCATCTGGTGGATGTGTTGCTCGGCAAGGACAATGAAAAAGTTCGTAGCTTCGGCCACGAAAAACTGTCGGTCTATGGCGTCGGCAAGGCCCGTGCCGAGGGCGAATGGCGTTCGCTGTTTCGCCAGATGGTTGCCCGTGGCCTCGTCGACATTGATATCGAAGGCTATGGCGGGCTGCGCCTGAACGACAGTTGCCGGCCGTTGCTCAAGGGTGAAGTCAGCCTGGAACTGCGCCGCGACCTAAAGCCGCAGGCCAGCGCCAAAAGCAGCAGTACCAGCCAGGCCAGCCAGTTGGTGCGGGGCGAGGAGCGCGAGCAGTGGGAGGCGTTGCGTACCCTGCGGCGCAAATTGGCGCAGGAACACAGCGTGCCGCCCTACGTTATCTTCCCCGACTCCACCTTGCTGGAAATGCTCCGCGAGCAACCCACCACCATGGCCGAGATGGCTCGGGTCAGTGGCGTGGGTGCGCGCAAGCTGGAGCGTTACGGCCAGGCCTTCCTCGAAGTGCTCGGCGGCCAGGCAGAAGCGCCGAAGGAAATCGCCGATATTCGTCACGAACTGATCAGCCTGGCCCGCGCGGGCATGACCCCGATCCAGATCGCCGGCCAACTGCAATGCTCGGAAAAAAACGTGTATACCCTGCTCGCCGAAGCCATTGGCAAGCAACAGTTGTCGCTGGAGCAGGCCCTTGATTTGCCTGAGGATTTACTCGGCGAAATCCAGGATGCCTTCCTCGACGGAGAAGGCGAATTGCCACCTGTAGTGGAGATCGCTCCGTTGTTCTCCGGGCGTGTTCCCGAGGGTGTTTTGTACTGCGTGCGTGCCGCTTTGCAGTCGGAATTCGAAATTTAGTGTGGCAATTACGACAATGTAACGAATCAGTACATACCGGGCCTTGCCTACTGGCATGGCTCATGCTTAGCTGACTAATAATTAGCCACACTTTATTTTCAGTCTTAAACATGAGTTTTTTATGCCGTTAACCGATCAACACCGTTTTGGCATGCAGTTGGCGCAAATGTCCCGAGGTTGGCGCGCCGAGCTGGACCGTCGTTTGGCGGGGCTAGGGTTGTCCCAGGCGCGCTGGCTGGTGCTGCTGCATCTGGCCCGTTTTGTCGAAGCACCTACCCAACGTGAACTGGCACAAAGTGTCGGCGTCGAAGGGCCGACCTTGGCGCGCCTGCTCGACAGCCTGGAAGGCCAGGGCCTGGTGCAACGCCAGGCCGTGGTGGAAGACCGCCGCGCCAAACGCATTTTGTTGTGTGATACCGCTCAACCGCTGATCGACCAGATCGAGACCATCGCCACGGCCTTGCGCCATGAGCTGTTCGTTGGGGTGAATGAAGAGGATCTGCGCGTGTGCATGCGTGTGCACGAGCACATTCTGGCGAACCTGGAAAAGTCCTGACTCCCAATTCGCCGAGAACCAAATGTGGGAGGGGGCTTGCTCCCGATTGCGGTGGGCCAGCTACAGAATTGTTGACTGATACCCCGCCATCGGGAGCAAGCCCCCTCCCACATTAGTTCTGTGCTGTGTCAGAAGGTCTGGCCCAGGTTCAGGTACACCGCCTTCTGATTATCATCATTGAACCCATAGCTGAAATTCAGCGGCCCCAGTGGCGTATCAAACCCCAGGAAAATACTCGCGGCATTGATATACCCGCTGTCGAATTCGTTGTCGTTGTTCCACGCCCGGCCCCGTTCCAGTGAGGCACCCAGGTACAACGGGAAGTCCAGTGGCAGGTACGAGCGTGGGGTCAGCCGGCGGAAGTACACCGCGCGCATCAGGCTGACGTTCTGGCCCGAAATCGCATCCTGGCGAAAGCCCGACAATTGCCGCGCCCCACCCAGCAGGAAGCTGGAGATCACCACATCGGAATTATCCAGCGTGCGTCCATAGCGACCGCCGAGTATCAGAGTGTCCGGGCCATGGCTCATGGCCTTGTCCAGTTTGAACTCCCATTGACGGTAGCGCTGGTCCGAACCCAGTCCGGGTTCGAATTCGCGAAAGGCCAGGCCTATGTCTTCGCCGCTGTGCGGGAAGTAGACGTTGTCGAGGGAGTCGAAGGAATATTTAAGCTCATAGAACCCTTCGCTGAAACTCACGCTCGGCAGGTCGCGCTCGCCGATACGCACGTCCGCCTTGCCCCACGCCTCACCTACGCCGAAGCGGATCTCGCCGCTGTTGCCGATCTGGCGTCCTACGTTCAAGCCAAAGCCATAGCGTTCCAGGCGATATTCGGAGATGGGGTCGTTGTCCAGGATCAGCTCAACGTTCTGCGCCTCGGCTCTGATGTAAGGCGCGACGAAGTAGCGCGACCCGGTGTCCATCGGTTGGTAGAACTCGCTGTACAGCTCCTGTCGATCACCGATCTGCACCCGAGTCAGCCATTCCGCGCCGAGGCGGTTGATGCCGTTCACTCGATAGCTGGCGCCAAGGTTGAAAGCGCTGTCGCCGCGCATGTCATCCGACAGGTTCAAGCCCAGGCGCAGGTAGTCGGTGCCGCTGCGCTTGCCCCGCGCGCTGATCACCAGGGTGTTGTCCTGGCCCTTTTTGACCACGCGGTATTGCACCTGCTCGAAGTAATCCAGGCCGTACAGTGTGCCCATGTCCGATTGCAGGCGCCCCAGGTTCAGCGGTTCTCCCAGCCCCTGACGGATGTAATAGCGGATCACGTCGTCGCTGACTTTGGAGTCGTTCTCCACCTTGATAGCGGTGATCACCGGGGTGCGCTCGCCCGGCGTGCGTGCAGCCACCAGTTGCGCGTCGATGGGCTCGACCGGACGCAGGTTCGCCAGGCGCACATCCAGGGCGCGGGTGGCGCGGTAACCGGCGTCGATCATGTCTTTGGCGCGGCCGAAGTCGGTCACGCCATAGGCGGCCAGAGGCGGTTGGATCAGCACATCCTTGGGGTTCAGAGCCTTGAGTTGCTCCTCGGAATTGCGCCGGGTCATCAGGGTGATGGACTGGTTGAGCACGTCCACCACGGTCGCCAATTGCTTGCGCGAGCGCAGCGGGGTGCCGATGTCGACCACGATGGCAATATCGACGCCCATCTCCCGCGCCACATCCAACGGGATGTTGTCGGTCATACCGCCGTCCACCAGCAGGCGGCCGTCCAGTTCCACCGGGGCGAACACGGCGGGGATCGACATGCTGGCGCGTATCACCTGGGGCAGGTGGCCCTTGCTGAACACGACTTTTTCGCCGGTGGTAATGTCGGTGGCCACTGCGCGGAACGGGATCGGCAGCTTGTCGAAGTTACGCGTGTTGCTGCTGTGGGCAAACATGCTTTCCAGCAGCAGCGCCAGGTTCTGGCCCTGGATCACACCCAGTGGCAGGCCGAGGCTGCCGTCGTCGCGGAAACTGAGTTTCTGCTTGACCAGGAAATCCCGGTCGTCCTGTTTGCGCCGAAATGGTACGTCTTCGCGTGGTGGGGCGTCCGACAGGGCCTGTTGCCAGTCGATGCCCAGCGCCAGCTTCTCCAGTTCGTCGATCTTGTAGCCCGATGCGTACAGCCCGCCAATTACCGCACCCATGCTGGTGCCGGCAATCGCATCAATATGGATGCCCTGTTCCTCAAGGGCTTTGAGCACACCGATATGCGCCAGGCCACGGGCGGCACCACCGGACAACACCAGGCCGATTTTAGGGCGGGGTGCTTCCAAGGCTTCGGCAAGCAGGGGGACTAGGCATAGGAACAGGCAAGACAGCAGGCGGCGCATCATCAATCTCGAGGCTGGGCGATAAAGGCCGCTATTATAGCCACTCGATTCGCTGGGCCCGTCATGTCAGGAGCCGCTTAAATTATGTCTGCAAGCAAACCCGAGATCGTTATCACTTATTGCACCCAGTGCCAGTGGTTGCTGCGCGCCGCGTGGCTGGCCCAGGAGTTGCTCAGTACATTTGCCGATGATCTGGGGCGCGTGGCGCTGGAGCCGGCCACCGGTGGCGCCTTTCGCATCACCTGTGATGGCGTGCAGATCTGGGAACGCAAAGCCGACGGCGGCTTTCCCGAGGCCAAGGTACTAAAACAGCGGGTACGCGACCAGATCGACCCGCAGCGCGATCTGGGCCATAACGATCGTACGCAATGAAAGTCACCGCCACAGAGGGGCGGTGACCCTACCGCTACTTGGCAGCGAGCTTTTGTTTGATAAAACCGACGGCCCACGTCAATACCAACCCACCGACGCCACCGCCGACAATATTGCTGCCGATCGCGGCAACATCCAGCGCTTCGCCGCTGGTGGTGCCCGTGAGTGCGGCGACAATCTGGCCCAGCACCAAGCCGCCGACTCCGCCGAGAAAGGTATTGAGCCCTGTCCCCAGGCTCTGTTTGGTCATGCCGGCGATGTTGCCACCGACGGCACCGCTGATGATCTGGACCAGCAAGCTGATGAGCATTTCCATGATGAAACTCCTGCATCGCATTGAGGGGTGACCACTCGCTTGCAGCAACTTCAGAAAGCACCATGGCTGTCGTCGAGGAGTCTTTATCCGTTGAACGACTACAGACTGTTGCGGACGTTTAAAGTATAGATCAGGCTGTGGTTGCCGGTTGTTTGGCCTGGCTGGCGCTGCCCATCAGGCCGGAAAGCACGATGGCGAGGATGATCAAGGCGCCGCCCAGCAACATGCGTAAGGTCGGGGTTTCGGCAAACAACAGCCAGGCCACGGTGATGCCGTAGACAGGTTCCATGGCAAACACCACCGAGGCGGTGCGCGCCTTGATCACGGCAAGGCTGGCGACAAACAGGCTATGGGCAAGACCAGTACAAAACACTCCCAGCAACCCGATCCACAGCCAGTCAATCCCACGTACATCCGCCAGCCCTGGTGCGGCCACCGGCAGCAGGCAGGCCGCGACCACCACGTTCTGGCACAGCGCGGCCTGTACCGCAGGAATGCGCCCGGAGCTGGCGCGATTGTTCAGCGATAACAACGAGAACAACAGCCCCGAGGCGATCCCCCACAGTAGGCCGCTGGTGGCCTCGCTGGCGAGGTTGAAATCCGGGGTCACCAGCACCAGGCCAACGGTGACCAGGGCCACTAGCAGCACTTCATTGGCGCGAATGCGCTCGCGGAAGATCAACCCTTCAAGGATCACGGTAAAGGCCGGAAAGGCGGTAAACCCCAGGGTCGCCACGGCCACGCCGGCGACTTTGACGGCAATAAAGAACGTCACCCAATGCGCGGCCAGCAACACACCGCTGACCAGCAGGCGGCGCCAGTCGCGCATCTCCAGTGTCTTCCAGGGCGCGTTGCTGGCAAAGCGGGCAAACACCGCCAGGGCGAGCACAGCAAACGCGGCGCGACCAAACACGATGATGGCAGGGGAGGCCGCCGCCAGCTTGCCGAATACGCCGGTGAGGCCAAACATCAATGCGCCGATATGCAGGGCGCCAAGGGCTGAACGGGGAGTCATTGCGATCCTTGAAGCAACGGGGGTAACAGCCTCGCAGTCTAGAGGCATGGTTTGCGGGCGTCTGTCGCCGGCCTCGCGATTTTTAGCGTAGGGCTCTTGTCAGTCGGCCCGACGCAGGGCGCTAGGGGAGGCGCCAAACTCGCGAAGCATGGCTGCACTGAATGCGCTTTGCGAGGCATAGCCAACGCGCTCGGCAATCTCACCAATGGCCACCGGTGTGCTGCGCAAAAGCTCCAGGGCCATATGCAGGCGACGACTGCGAAGATAATCCATCGGCGTTTGCCCGCATTCGGCCATGAAGCGTGCATGCAGGCGCGCCACGGAAAGCCCGGCGATGCGCGCCAGGTCGGCCACCTGCAACGGGCGCGCAGCATGGCGCTGGATATGGGCATTGAACGCTGCATAAGGCAGGCGCCGGCCAGGCTGCGATTTAGCCTGGGGATGATTGAGGCTGGCCAGTAACAGCACCGCACCTTGCTGGACGATCAGCGGGTCGTCCACCGGGCTGTGCGCCAGCCACTGCACCAGTTGGCTTTGCCGCGGATCCAGCGTCAGTCGCGCCGGTTGCCCCAGCAAGCGGCGACTGGCATCGGCATGCTCGCCCAGGGATTGCACCACCCAATGCTCGGTCGGCACATCCAGCACCAGGCAGCGGCTGCCATCGCGGCTGCCACAGGCATGATGGGTGGAGAAGGGCAGCACCATCACACTGCTCTCGCGCACTTGGCTGCCACGGCCATCGACTTCCAGCTCCAGGTGCCCGGACAGGCCGAACACCAACTGCGCATGGTCATGGCTGTGGGCGATGGGGGCTTCGAGGTAGTGGCGTAGCGTGAGGCTCGGGCTCATCGCAATCTCCAGGGCGGCAAGGCGCCAGTCTACAACGCTTTGCGGGCATTTAGCGCTGTCATCAGACTGACGCACAGCTGTCATGGGCTATTAATCGCCAAGGCGCAAGCTCGCGAAAACAGCGTCGAGGGATGCCCATGACCCATGCCGAGTTCACCCAGCCCAGCCGCAAACAACGGGTGCGAACCCTGTGGATTTCCGACGTGCATCTAGGCACCCGGGATTGCCAGGCCGAGCACTTGTCGCAGTTTCTCAAGGGCTACCACGCCGACAAAGTCTACCTGGTGGGCGATATTATCGATGGTTGGAAAATGCGCGGCGGCATGTATTGGCCCCAGGCCCACACCAACGTGATCCGTCGCTTGCTGACCATGGCCAAGCGCGGTACCGAAGTGATCTACGTCACTGGCAACCATGATGAATTTTTACGACGCTATTCCAAGCTGATCCTGGGCAATATCCAGTTGGTCGATGAGGCAGTGCATGTGACCGCCGACGGTCGGCATCTATTGGTGATCCATGGCGACCAGTTCGATGTGATCACCCGTTATCACCGTTGGCTGGCGTTCCTCGGCGACTCGGCCTACGAATTCACCCTCACGCTTAACCGCTGGCTCAACCATTGGCGCGCGCGCTATGGTTATGGCTACTGGTCGCTGTCGGCGTACCTGAAGCACAAGGTGAAAACCGCCGTGAGCTTTATCAGCGATTTCGAAGAAGCGATTGCCCACGAAGTCACCAGGCGCGAACTGCATGGGGTGGTGTGCGGGCATATCCACCATGCCGAGATTCGCAAAGTGGGCGAGGTGGATTACCTCAATTGCGGGGATTGGGTGGAATCGTGCACCGCGCTGATCGAGCACTGGGATGGGCATATCGAGTTGTATCGGTTGGCGGACGTCCAGGCCAGGGAGGCGCAGCTCAAGGCTGAAATGGTCGCTGGCTAAAAGCCTCGCCTCGGTAAAAATGTGGGAGGGGGCGTGCCCCCTCCCACATTTTTGATCCCGCAGTTTTCAGTTGGAAACGTCGGCGATAGCTTGGGCCAGCAGCGTCAAACGTGTCGCATCCACCCCGGCCACGTTGGCCCGGCCTGAACTGACCATATACACGCTGTGCTCCTCGCGCAGTTGCTTGACCTGCTCGGCACTCAAACCGGTATAGGAAAACATCCCGCGCTGCGCGCCGATATGGGCAAACTTCTCGGCCAAGCCATGGGGCTTCAAGGCTTCCACCAACCCGGAGCGCAAGTGCGCGATCCGCGAGCGCATGGCCTCGACTTCCTCGCTCCACAGTTTTTTCAGCTCGGTATCACCGAGGATGGTCGCCACCACGGCAGCGCCATGATCCGGCGGCGTCGACCACAGGTTGCGGGCGATATTCGCCAGTTGGCTGCGCACATCGGTGAGCTTTTCGGCATCCGCAGCACACACGATCAGTGCGCCGACCCGGTCGCGATACAGACCGAAGTTCTTCGAGCAGGAACTGGTGACCAGCACTTCCGGCAACTCGGCTGCAAACAGGCGCACCGCCCACGCGTCCTGCTCCAGGCCATCACCAAAGCCCTGGTAAGCAAAGTCGATCAGCGGCAGCAACTGGCGTTCCCGCACAATCTGCAACACCTGGCGCCAGTCATCCTGGGTCAGGTCGAAGCCGGTCGGGTTATGGCAGCAGGCATGCAGCAGCACCACGTCACCCTTGGGTACCGTGGACAGGGTCGCAAGCATCGCCGCCACATCCAGGCGATTGTCGCTGCCTACGTAAGGGTAGTGACTGACCTTAAGCCCGGCCTTGGCAAAAATGGTCTCGTGGATCGGCCAGGTCGGGTTGCTCAACCACACGCCATGGCCAGGCAGGCTCTGGGCGATAAAGTCAGCGCTCAGGCGCAGGGCGCCGGTACCGCCTGGGGTCTGGGTGGCGCCGGCGCGGCGTTCGCGCAACAAGGCCGAATCGGCACCGAGCACCAGCTCACTGATCAGGGTGCCGAAAGCCGCGTCACCATGGCCACCGATGTAGGTCTTGGTCACCTGGGTATCAACCAGGCGCTGTTCCGCCAGCTTCACCGAGTGGGGAATCGGCGTCAGGCCCTGGTCGTCCTTATACACGCCCACGCCCAGGTCGAACTTGTTCGGGTTGGCATCCTGGGCATACAGGTCCATCAGCCCGAGGATCGGGTCACCGGGCACGCGGCCAATCGCATCGAAGTGCATTACTTGCGGCCCTCGGCAGTCTTGGCCACTTCGTCGGTGCGCGCAGCCATGATGAAGTCGTTGCGGTGCAGGCCCTTGATGGAGTGGCTCCACCAAGTCACGGTGACTTTGCCCCATTCGGTGAGCAGGCCAGGGTGATGGCCTTCTGCTTCGGAGATTTCACCCATGGCGTTGGTGAAGGCCAGGGCGAACTTGAAGTTCTTGAACAGGAAGACCTTTTCCAGCTGCATGACGCCGTCGCGCACTTCGATGTTCCAGTCAGGGATCTGCTTGAGCAGCACCGGCAGTTCTTCATCGCTGACTTGCGGGGCATCGGCGCGGCAGGCTTCGCAGTGGGCTTGGTTCAAGGTGGTCATGGGAGGTGTCCTGAATTCGAATGTTTGAAGGTCAGTGGCGTTACCCTAAAGCAACGCGCGGCCAGGGAACAGACTCACCTGGCCTAAAAAGGCACAGCTCAAGCAGCCTTGGGCTTTGGCGGGAATTTCGGTGCGTGCAAGCCCAATTCCATACCGCGCTCGACCATGCCCATGATGTCTTCCTGCGCCACGTCGAACAGGCGCTTGAGTTCGGGCAATACGAAGTACAGCGGTTGCAGGATGTCGATACGATAAGGGGTGCGCATCGCTTCCAGCGGATCGAAGGCTTGGTGCTCGGGCTCATCCGACAGGCAATACACGCTTTCTTTAGGCGAAGACAGAATGCCGCCACCGTAGATGCGGCGCCCTTGGGGCGTGTCCACCAGGCCGAACTCGATGGTCATCCAGTACAGGCGCGCCAGGTACACCCGTTGCTCCTTGGTGGCCGCCAGGCCGAGCTTGCCGTAGGTGTGGGTGAATTCGGCGAACCACGGGTTGGTCAGCAGCGGGCAGTGGCCAAATATCTCGTGGAAAATATCCGGTTCTTGCAGGTAGTCCAGCTCTTCACGGGTACGAATAAAGGTCGCCACCGGAAATTGCTTGCTGGCGAGCAATTCAAAAAAGGTCTGGAAGGGAATCAGTGCGGGTACACGCGCGACTTGCCAGCCGGTGGTTTCGGCCAGCACCTTGTTGATTTCGCCCAACTGGGGGATGCGATCCAACGGCAGGCCGAGCTTGTCGATGCCGTCCAGGTATTCCTGGCAGGCACGGCCTTCGATCACTTTGAGTTGGCGAGTGATCAGCGTGTTCCATACCGCGTGTTCTTCTGGCGGGTAATGGATAAAACCTTGCGCATCGGGCTCGCGGGCCACGTAGTGCGTCTGCTTCATACGGCTCTCCTGCTAGGCATTCGTTCTTGTTATGTCCTGCGATGCACCTATTGATAACCCGAACAGCGCCGGATTCCATCGCGGTCTTGCCTGGGTGTGTAGGAAAAACTACCCGTTTTCGTAAAGTATTCGTTACGGGTGTAGGCCTTATCTGTGTCTTGGGCTGTGAAAAGGTGACGCGCTGTCACATAATCTTGACGACTATCTGCGCCCAGCGGCAAAAAGACGCGGTGCCTCCCTACTTTTCGAGCCTTTCCATGCGTATCAAAGTGCACTGCCAGAACCGCATCGGCATCCTGCGGGACATCCTCAACCTGTTGGTGGAGTACGGCGTCAACGTCGCCAAGGGCGAGGTCGGCGGTGAGCATGGCAATGCCATCTACCTGTTTTGCCCGAACCTGGTGAACATGCAATTCCAGGCATTGCGCCCGCAGTTCGAGGCGATTGCCGGCGTATTCGGCGTCAAAAGGGTGGGGCTGATGCCGAGCGAGCGGCGGCATATGGAACTCAATGCGCTGCTCGGCGCCCTGGAATTTCCGGTGCTGTCCATCGACATGGGCGGTTCTATCGTCGCTGCCAATCGTGCAGCGGCACAGTTACTCGGTGTGCGGGTGGATGAGGTGCCGGGTATTCCACTGTCGCGCTATGCCGAGGACTTCGATTTGCCGGAACTGGTGCGTGCCAGCAAATCGCGGATCAACGGCTTGCGGGTCAAGGTCAAAGGTGACGTGTTTTTGGCGGATATCGCCCCACTGCAATCCAGTGAGCATGACGACAGTGAGGCCATGGCCGGTGCCGTGCTGACCTTGCATCGCGCTGACCGTGTGGGTGAGCGCATCTACAACGTGCGCAAGCAAGAGCTGCGCGGCTTTGACAGCATCTTTCAAAGCTCCAAAGTGATGGCTGCGGTGGTCCGCGAAGCACGGCGCATGGCACCGCTGGATGCGCCGCTATTAATAGAAGGCGAAACCGGCACCGGCAAAGAACTGCTGGCCCGTGCGTGTCACCTGGCCAGCCCGCGAGGGCAGTCGCCTTTGATGGCCCTCAATTGTGCGGGGTTGCCCGAGTCGATGGCTGAGACTGAACTATTCGGCTACGGCCCCGGTGCTTTTGAGGGGGCGCGAGCGGAGGGCAAGCTCGGGCTGCTGGAGTTGACGGCGGGCGGTACCTTGTTTCTTGATGGCGTTGGTGAAATGAGCGCGAGATTGCAGGTGAAGTTGCTGCGCTTCTTGCAGGATGGGTGTTTCCGTCGGGTCGGCAGTGATGAAGAGGTGTATCTGGATGTGCGGGTGATCTGTGCGACCCAGGTGGACTTGTCGGAACTCTGCGCCCGGGGTGAGTTTCGCCAGGATCTCTATCACCGACTGAACGTGCTGTCGCTGCACATTCCACCCTTGCGTGAATGCCTGGACGGCCTGGCGCCCTTGGTCGAGCATTTTCTTGACCAAGCCAGTCGGCAGATCGGTTGCCCGCTGCCCAAGTTGGCGCCCGCTGCCATGGAGCGTCTTAGCCACTACCACTGGCCAGGCAATGTGCGGCAGTTGGAAAACGTGTTGTTTCAGGCGGTATCGTTGTGTGAGGGCGGCACGGTCAAGGTCGAGCATATTCGTCTGCCGGATTACGGCGTGCGTCAGCCGCTTGGGGATTTTTCGTTGGAAGGCGGTTTGGAGGATATCGTGGGGCGGTTCGAAAAGGCCGTGTTGGAAAGCCTTTACGCCGAGCACCCAAGCAGCCGGCAACTGGGTAAGCGCTTGGGTGTATCGCACACCACCATTGCGAATAAGTTGCGCGACTATAAGGTGATCAAGTAAGGGTATCGCGATGCTGGACACTGCGTCTTGTGAACGCAGTGTCCGATCTGACAACTGTCCAGTGTGTCAGCCGTAGACAATGTTGTACTGGCCTATTTCTTCAATCTTGCCTGTACTTTTGTCCCTCCAGGCCAGCGTTGTGTTTTCGTTGTCAATTTTAAAGAGCTCAATCAGGCTGTAGTTCTTGTCATGTTCCAAGTTGCTCAAACTTTTTTGAATCTCGGGAGAGAGTTTTCCGTACTTGCCGTTTTTCAGGTCCTTGGCAGTTACGCCGTAATCCTTGAATTGTTGGGCTTCGGAATTCGAATTCAACAGCTTTAATAAATCCGTACCGCTCGTTGGCGTCATATAGCCGTTTTCTGGCTGTTCAATAAATACAGGCCTGCCACCGTCGACGGGTGCCCAGAGGTAGGTCAATGCGTATCCGTTAAACTGAGTCACCATCCGGTAGTCCCTATGTTCATCCAGTTTCCCCAGTTCCTTGGTAATACTGGGGGAGAGTGGCCCATATTTGCCGCCAAGCAGATCCTTGGTGGTGATATCCATGTCCATACGGATCATGGCCTGTGGCAGTGTGTCGATAAGTTTATCCAGCGCCTTTACGGCCGGGTTCCAATGTTGATTTATTGGTGCGTATTCGTCTGCGAGCCTTGGAGAGACAAGATAACTTGGCCGCTGATCAGCATACCTGTCAGTAGGGTAGTTCCAGTCACGGCGCATGTCTGGTACGCGCCGCTCGGGAAGGTAGTCCCAGTCGCGACGCATTTGCGGCAAATCCCGGCCAGGGCGATAGTCCCAGTCTGGTTGCATGTCCGAGATGCGTCGGTCGGGGTAATAGTCCCTGGCACGGTGCATCTCTGGAAAGTATCGGTCAGGACGATAGTCTGAAACATCGGCCCTGTGCTCGTGGGTGCACGCGTGATAATGGGGCGCGGCCGATGGGTAGTTAGGTCGGTATACATCATGGTCCGGTCTGCCACCCGCTCTTGTAGGGAAGTAAGGAACACTGAAAGGCAGGGTGGGTACTTGTGAAATAGTGGACATGATACTGATCCTGTAGTTAGTGATAGGTGTGTCGCAAACACGCAACTTTAAATGCTCGGGGTGGTGATGTTGCGATGGGCAGAATTTACGCAGGCAGTAGGGTGTGTTCAAGTTGTCGTTGTTTAGTAATTGTAAGCGTGTGTCGAGACGTTTTAATTGGGTGTAAGTGTCGTGAGATGTCCGAGAAAGCAAGCGTAAAAACATGTATTAACTAAATGCTCAAGCGCCTGATAAAGATGGGTTTCACTCGCTGTACGTGAATTTGAAATAATAAGTCTGGTAGTCACCGCGTGTGTATTAATAACCCATCGCAACATTTCCCTCGATAAGAGCGGCCCAGGAAGCTGAAATGGCGACGCACCGGCGTAATTCAGGCATGGGGAGGGCTTCGGGCGTCAGGTCTTGCCGCAAGCGGCATAAGTCCGCCGTTTTTTCGACTCTTGAGAGTGGGTCTGCTCGACGCTCCAGCCCTCAACCCCCCGTATTCAGGGGGCTCCTTCGTTTTTTTTAAAGTTGGTTCGCAAATTGCTTAAGCCTCCTCAGTACAGCGGTGGGCGGCAAGCGTCCGTCAGAAAGAGGAAAGAGCGTGGACAAGTACCTTTATGTGGCAATGACCGGCGCCAGCCAGAATGCACTGGCGCAGAAGGCCCATGCCAACAACCTGGCGAACATTTCCACCAACGGTTTCCAGCGCGACCTGGAGCAGGCGCGTTCGATGCCGGTGTTCGGTGACAGCTTTCCGGCGCGGGCATTTGCCATGACCGAGCGGCCGGCCACTGACTTCTCCCCGGGCGCGATGATCGAAACCGGTCGCGACCTGGATGTGGCCGTCAGCGGCGACGGCTGGATGGCCGTGCAAACCCCCGATGGCGGCGAAGCCTACGTACGCAGCGCGAGCATGAACGTGGATGCGCTGGGGGTGCTGCGTGCCGGCAATGGTATGCCGATCATGGGTAACGGTGGCCCGATTGCCGTGCCGCCCCAGCAGAAAATCGAAGTCGGTGCCGACGGCACCATCAGCATCCGCGCCATGGGCGAAGGCCCGCGGGTGATGGCGGAAGTGGACCGGATCAAGATGGTCCAGCCCGACCTCAAGAACATGACCAAGGGCCTGGACGGCACCATCCACACCAAGGATGGTCAGCCAGCCCAGGCCGATGCGAACGTCAAGCTGACTTCGGGCTTCCTGCAGGCGAGCAACGTCAATGCCGTGGAAGAAATGACCGCGGTGCTGGCGCTTTCCAAGCAGTTCGAGCTGCACATCAAGATGATGAACAGCGCTAAAGAAGACGACCAGGCCATGACGCGCGTCATGCAGATGAGCTGATTCAAGCCCATTAACTAATTTGCAACGTAGCGCCCACCACCCGGCGCACGAAGGAGAACAGCATGCTTCCGGCTCTATGGGTTGCCAAGACAGGCCTGTCCGCCCAGGACACCAACCTGACGACCATTTCCAACAACCTGGCGAACGTGTCGACCACGGGCTTCAAACGTGATCGCGCCGAGTTCCAGGACCTGCTCTATCAGATCAAGAAGCAGCCAGGTGCCCAATCGACCCAGGACAGCGAATTGCCGTCGGGCCTGCAATTGGGTACCGGTGTGCAGATCGTCGGCACCCAGAAAAACTTCAGCGCCGGTAACCTGCAGCAAACCGGCCAGCCGCTGGACATGGCCATCAATGGCCGTGGCTTCTTCCAGATCCTGCAACCGGATGGGACTACCTCCTACACCCGCGACGGTACTTTCCACCTGGACTCCAACGGCCAGATCGTCACCGCCAACGGTTTCGCCCTGGAACCGGCCGTGGTGGTTCCGGCGGATGCCAAGACCTTTACCGTGGGCAACGACGGCACCGTGTCTATCACTGTGGCCGGCAACCCGGCGTCGCAAGTGATCGGCAACCTGCAAACCGCCGACTTCATCAACCCGGCCGGCTTGCAAGCGATGGGCAATAACCTGTTCCTGGAAACTGCCTCCAGCGGCGCGCCGCAAATCGGCACCCCGGGCCTGAACGGGTTTGGCACCACGCTGCAAAGCACCCTGGAAACCTCCAACGTCAGCACCGTTGAGGAGATGGTCAACATGATCACCACCCAGCGCGCCTACGAGATGAACTCCAAGGTGATTTCCACCGCCGACCAGATGCTCTCGTTCGTCACGCAGAATCTGTAATCACGTCTATGGGGCGCTCTTGACGGCGCCTGCAACACCATGAGGTAAGGGTCATGAATCGCTATGTTTCCGTTTTGGCATTGAGTGGGATCGCCGTGCTCGCGGGCTGTGTCGCCCCAACGCCAAAGCCCAATGACCCGTACTACGCGCCGGTGTTGCCACGCACGCCGCTGCCGGCGGCGGCCAATAACGGCTCGATCTACCAGGCTGGTTTCGAACAGAACCTGTACAGCGACCGCAAGGCCTTCCGGGTCGGTGACATCATCACCATCACCCTCAACGAGAAGACCCAGGCCAGCAAGAACGCCAACTCGCAGATCGGCAAGAACAGCAAGACCAGCATCGGCCTGACGTCGCTGTTCGGCGGTGGCCTGAACACCAACAACCCGCTGGGCGGTGGTGACCTGAGCCTGGACGCCGGCTACAGCGGCGACCGTGCCACCAACGGCAAGAGTGCGGCGGGGCAGGGCAACAGCCTGACCGGTTCGATCACCGTGACCGTGGCCGACGTATTGCCCAACGGCATCATCGCCATACGCGGTGAAAAGTGGATGACCCTCAACACCGGCGACGAGCTGGTGCGCATTGCCGGGATGGTCCGCGCCGATGATATTTCCACCGACAACACCGTGCCGTCGACGCGCATTGCCGATGCGCGCATCACCTACTCGGGGACGGGTTCGTTTGCTGATGCAAGCCAGCCGGGCTGGTTCGATCGTTTCTTCCTTAGCCCGCTGTTCCCTTTCTAGGTGGCCATTTTGAATTTCAAACAGCTGATGGCGACGGCGCTCTTGCTGGCCTTGAGCACTGTGGCCCAGGCCGAGCGGCTCAAAGATATCGCCAGTATTTCCGGCGTGCGCTCCAACCAGTTGATCGGCTACGGCCTGGTGGTGGGGCTCAATGGCACGGGTGACCAGACCACCCAGACGCCGTTCACCCTGCAGACCTTCAACAACATGCTGTCCCAGTTCGGTATCAAAGTGCCGCCAGGCTCGGGCAACGTGCAATTGAAGAACGTTGCCGCGGTGTCGATCAGTGCCGATTTGCCGCCATTCGCCAAGCCGGGCCAGGTGGTGGACATTACTGTTTCGTCCATGGGCAACTCCAAAAGCCTGCGTGGCGGCACCTTGCTGATGACGCCGCTCAAAGGTATCGACGGCAACGTCTACGCCATTGCTCAGGGCAACCTGGTGGTCGGCGGGTTTGATGCTGAAGGCCGCGATGGTTCGAAGATCACTGTCAACGTACCGTCGGCCGGGCGCATTCCCGGTGGCGCGACGGTTGAACGCACCGTGCCGAGCGGTTTCAACCAGGGCAACAGCCTGACCCTGAACCTCAATCGCTCCGACTTCACCACTGCCAAGCGCGTGGTCGACAAGATCAACGACATGCTCGGCCCAGGTGTGGCCCAGGCCATCGACGGCGGTTCGATTCGCGTCACCGCACCACTGGACCCCAGCCAGCGTGTGGACTACCTGTCGATCCTGGAAAACCTGGAGGTCGACCCTGGCCAGGCGGTGGCAAAAGTCATCATCAACTCGCGTACCGGCACTATCGTGATCGGTCAGAACGTCAAGGTCTCGCCGGCAGCGGTGACCCACGGCAGCCTGACGGTGACCATCACCGAAGACCCGATCGTCAGCCAACCGGGCCCGCTGTCCAACGGCCAGACCGCCGTGGTCCCGCGCTCGCGGGTAAATGCCCAGCAAGAAGCCAAGCCGATGTTCAAGTTCGGCCCCGGCACCACCCTGGATGAGATTGTCCGTGCGGTGAACCAGGTGGGCGCAGCGCCCGGCGACTTGATGGCTATCCTCGAAGCTTTGAAACAGGCCGGCGCCTTGCAAGCCGACCTGATCGTGATCTGAGGCCATGGCCATGGATATGCGCAAGAGCGGCATCAGCAGCACGGCGGACTCGGGGTCTTACTCCGACCTGAATCGGCTTAACCAGCTGAAGGTCGGTGATGACAAGAACAGCGAAGGCAACATGCGCAAGGTGGCGCAGGAATTCGAATCGCTGTTCTTGAACGAGATGCTCAAGTCCATGCGCTCGGCCACCGATGCCCTGGGCAAGGACAACCCGTTGAACACCCCGGCGGCCAAGCAGTACCAGGAAATGTACGACCAGCAACTGGCGGTGTCGATGTCCCGCGAGGGCGGTGGTATCGGCCTGGCCGACGTGCTGATGCGCCAGATGCAAAAGAACAAACCGGTGGAGGCCCAGGCCGCCACCTTGCAAGGCCCGGCAGCGGATGGGCCGGTGAGGAAAGTCGATGTGCCGACCGAGATTGCTGCCGGTACCCAGGCTGAGGGCCCGTTGGGGCGCTCCAATGGGCAGCGTCCATTGTGGGCCTATCGCGTGGCCGAGCCGCAGGCCGGGGCCGTTGCGTCTCACAGCAACGACATGGAGCTGATGAACCAGCGCCGTATCGCCTTGCCCAGCAAGCTGACTGACCGTTTGCTTGCCGGCATCGTGCCCAGTACCCAGGTCGAGGCCAAGGCCGCGCCGCTGCGCAACAGTGCCGCCGATGACAACGTCATCAACAGCAGTGCGCGCACCTTTGCCATACCGAGCGGGCGCATGCAGGTGTATGGCCGCGCCATTGCCCAGCCACCGCTGGCACCGGCGAAGAAAGCCTTCAGCTCCCAGGATGAATTCGTTGCCACCATGCTGCCGATGGCCAAGGCCGCCGCCGCACGGATTGGCATCGATCCCAAGTACCTGGTGGCCCAGGCAGCGCTGGAAACCGGTTGGGGCAAATCGGTCATGCGTGCCGAAGACGGCAGCAGCAGCCACAACCTGTTCGGCATCAAGGCTGGCCAGAGTTGGCAGGGCGGCCAGGCCCGTGCGATCACCAGCGAGTTTCGCGATAGGGCGATGGTCAAGGAAACGGCGCAGTTCCGTTCCTACAGCTCCTACCAGGACAGCTTCCACGACCTCGTGACCCTGCTGCAAAGCCATGATCGCTATAAAGAAGTTGTGAAATCAGCCGACAACCCGGAACAGTTTGTACGCGAGTTGCAAAAAGCCGGTTATGCAACCGACCCGGATTACGCCAGCAAGATTTCGCAGATCGCAAAAACCATGAACAGTTACCAGAACTACGCTGCCGCTGGCGCAACCACACATTTATAAGGTCTGAACCATGAGTTTGCTCAGTATCGGGATGTCAGGGCTCAACGCCGCTCAAGGATCGCTGTCGGTCTTGAGTAACAACATCGCCAACGTGAACACCCCGGGGTATTCGCGTCAGCAGACCACGCAGAATACCAACGCGTCGAACCCGTTCGGCGGTGTGTTCATCGGCACTGGTACCACCCTGGCCGACGTGCGCCGGGTGTACAACGAATATCTGGACACTGCCTACCAGAACAGCACGGCCCTGAACAACGATGCCAAGGCGTATCTGGATCAGGTCGGCGCCGTCGACAAAGTGCTGTCGGACAAGACCACCGGTCTGTCATCGGTGCTCAGCTCGTTCTTCGCTACCCTGCAAACCGCAGCGTCCAACCCCAGCGACCTGTCGGCCCGCCAACTGCTGGTGACCAACGCCCAGACCCTGAGCAGCCGTTTCAACGCGATCTCGACGCAGTTGACCCAGCAGAAAGAGACTATCAACAACCAACTGAGCAGCATGAGTGAGCAGGTCAATCAATTGACCGCCTCGATTGCCTCGCTCAACAAGCAGATCTCCCAAGTGCAAGGCGCGTCGGGCAATGCACCGGCCAACCTGCTGGACTCGCGTAACGAGGCGGTACGCTCGCTCAATGAGCTGATCGGCGTAACGGCCACCGAGAAGAACGGCCAGTTCAGCGTGACCACCGGCAGCGGCCAGTCCCTGGTGGAGGGCGGGATCTCCAATACGATTTCCGCAGTGCCGAGCAAAACCGATAACAGCCAGTACACCATTCAGTTGGACATGAACGGCACCACCATGGACCTGGGCGGCGTCATCAGTGGCGGCAGCATCGGCGGCCTGTTGCGTTATCGCAGTGATGCCTTGATGCCGGCTATCAACGACCTGGGCCGTATCGCCATCGCAACCGCAGACACCATCAATAACCAACTGGGGCAAGGCCTGGACCTCAATGGTGACTTTGGCGTTTCGCTGTTCAAAGACATCAACAGTGCCGCCGCCATTGCGTCGCGCAGCCAGGGCGCCTCGGGCAACAGTGCCGGGGCCGGCAACCTGAATGTGACGATCAAGGACAGCAGTAAGTTGTCCACGTTTGACTACACCGTGACCTTCAGCGACAAGACCGACCCCAACAAGGTCACCGTGTTGCGCTCGGACGGCAAGGCCATGGGCACCTTTGACATGGGCTCCACACCGCCGCCGACCATGGATGGCTTTACCCTGGCGCTGGACGGCAAGGGCGCCATGGCGTTTGGCGACAGCTTCAAAGTCAGCCCGACCGCCACCGGCGCAAGCGGTATGGGTGTAGCGCTCACCGATGCCAACAAGCTGGCGTTTGCCGGCCCGCTGGCGGGTACCAGCAGCAAGACCAACAGCGGCACAGGCACATTTACCCAGCCGTCGTTGACGGTGCCGCTGGATATCCATGGCGGCACCGACACCGCACAGTTGCGCGCCGGTATTGAAAACTCGATGCCGGTGAAGATGGTGTTTGGCAAGCCCGCCGCTGACGGCACGCAGTCGTATACGATCAGCGATTCCAAGGGCAACCCGATTGGCACTGGCTCAATCATCCCGGGGCAGGGCAACAAGATCACCGTTGACGTACCGATGCGCGACGCCAGCGGTGCAGCCATCCCCGGCAAGAGCTTCAAGTTCGACACCACCGTCAATGGCTCCCCGGCAGACGGCGACAGCACTACCTTCGCCTTCAACAGCGGCGGCAAATCCGATGGCCGTAACGCCCAGGAACTGCTGAACCTGCAAACCAAGGCCACCGTTGGCATGGGCGAGGGCAACGGGGGCACCAGCCTGGTGGGGGCCAATAGCAAGCTGGTCTCCACTGTCGGCGCCAAGGCCAGCCAGGCCGGGGTCGACAGCGCCGCCACCGGTGCGTTGCTGAGCGCCAATAAAGATGCGCGCAACTCGGTGTCCGGGGTCAACCTGGATGACGAAGCCGGCGACATGATCAAGTTCCAGCAGTACTACACCGCGTCGTCGCAGATCATCAAGGCTGCGCAGGAAACCTTCACCACACTGATGAATGCTCTTTAAGGGAGGCTGGGACGATGCGTATTTCTACACAGCAGTATTTCGAGACCAGCTCTGCCAAGTACCAGAGCAACTATTCCAGCGTGGTCAAGGCCCAGGACCAGGCCAGCACCGGTGTCCGTGTGCAAACCGCCGCGGATGATCCGGTAGCGGCGGCGCGGTTGCTGATGCTGCAACAGCAGAAAGATATGCTGGCGCAATTCAACGGCAATATCGACACGTTGAAGAACTCGCTGACCACCCAGGACGGCGTGCTGGAAAACATCAATATCGCGATTCAACGCGCCAGTGAATTGGCGCTGAAGGCGGGTAACGTCGGCATCAGCGATGCTGACCGCAAGTCGACTGCCGCCGAAATCGGCGCCATTGAAGATCAGGTGCTGGGCCTGCTCAATACCAAGGACGCGAGCGGTAATTACCTGTTCTCCGGGAGCAAGACCGACACGCCTCCCTACACCCGCAACAATGACGGCACCTATAGCTACCAGGGCGATGACACGCCGTTGAGCCTGAAGGTGGCTGAGAACCTGTCGGTCGCCATGGGCAATACCGCCAAGAGCATGCTGGAAAGCTCGGCGAATACAGGTCGTACGCAAACGGCGCCGATCCTCGTGCCGCCAGCGATCGATGATGGCAAGGTCACCGTGTCTGCCGGGTTGATCGCGGCCAACACCAGCTATAACAGCAGTTTTTCCGACGGCCAGCCGTACAAGCTGACCTTCACCAGCAGCACCCAATATGTCGTAACGGACAATGCCGGCAAGGACATCACCTCGGAGATTCCGGGCAACGGCACTTTCGATGCCACCAAGGAAGGCGGTTCGAGTATCAATCTGCGCGGGGTCAAGTTTGACATCGGATTGAACCTGGGCAAGGACGCACTGGGCAAAGACATACTGCCCGGCGCGCCATCGGACGCCATCGTCAAGGATCGCGAGTTCAGCTTGTCGGTCAAGCCGGACACCTTCAGTGTTTCACGCACCCCGAGCAATCCGTCCACTGCGCAACTGAGCGGCGGCACGGTGAGCGATCCGGCGGCATACGCCAGCACCTTTCCCAATTCGGGTGTTGTCGTCAAGTTTGGCGCGGCCGGTGCCTATGATCTGTATGCGCAGCCGTATACCGCAGACAGTAAATCCATTGCCAGTGGCACCCTGGCAACTGGTGCAACGTCAATCACGGCGGCGGGCGTGACCTTCGATGTCACCACCGCACCGGCGCCGGCAGCCGGCGACCAGTTTTCGATCAGTGCCACCAGCAACAAGAACGAGAATGTCCTCGACACCTTGAGTCATTTGCGCAAAATCCTGGAAACGCCGTCAGACGGCAACCCGGCGGCGCAGAAGGAGCTCAAGGATGTGGTGGCCAAGTCCATTGGCAACCTGACCAATGCCTACAGTCAGATCGACCAGGCGCGCGGTTCCCTGGGTGCGCGCCTCAATGGCCTGGATATTCAGTCCAAGGAAAACGTCAGCCTGGACCTGGCCAATACCACCACCATGAATGCCCTGGGCAATGTCGACTTCGCCGAGGCCGCCATCAACCTGAGCTTGCAGCAGACCATGTTGCAGGCTTCGCAGTTGGCCTTTGTGAAAATCTCGCAGTTGAGCCTGTTCAACAAGATGTGATCGGCGCTGTGCACGACGGCCCAGCCTGGAAACAGGCTGGGCCGTCGTCGTTTCCGTGGCGCAATTGTTGAAACGTTTTGCATAAACCACGCAAAATTGAGTGACCTGTGAGTCATAAAGCGCATCTTCACTGTATCGTGTGAAAAGGATAAGTCGTCACAGGGCCTTCATCGGGCGGCTTTCACCGGGATTTTTATGGGGTTATCCCCTTTATTGTCAGCACTTCCGGCATAGCCCGAGGGGTGTTCTCCAGCTATTTAGTATTGGGAAGCCACAATGATTGGCATAAAAAGCATCGCCAGTTACGTGCCGGCGGACGGGATCGATAACTACGCCCAGGGTGCCAAGTTCGCCAAGGATGAAGAATTCATCATTGGCAAGATCGGCTCGGCGTTCCTGCCGCGCAAGGAAGCTGCACAGGAGACTTCCGATCTGTGCGTCGAAGCAGTCAACGCCTTGTTTGCCAACAACCCCGAATTGAAGCGTGAGTCCATCGACGCGCTGATCGTCGTCACCCAGAACGGCGATGAAGAGGGCCTGCCTCATACCGCCGCCATTGTTCAGGACAAACTGGGCCTGCCTACCCACGTTGCCGCCTTCGATATTTCCCTGGGCTGCTCCGGCTACGTCTACGGCATCTACGCGATGAAGGGCTTCATGGAAGCCGCCGGCCTGAAAAACGGCCTGCTGATCACTGCAGACCCGTATTCGAAGATCGTCGACCCGGAAGATCGCAACACCACCATGCTGTTCGGCGATGCCGCCACCGCCACCTGGATGGGCGAAGATGCGCCGTGGTTGCTGGGCAAGTCCAAGTTCGGCACCGACGGTTCCGGCGCGCCGCACCTCAAAGTCAGCGACGGCGTGTTCTTCATGAACGGCCGCCAGGTGTTCAATTTCGCACTGCTGAAAGTGCCCGCGCACTTGCATGAACTGCTCGCCGAGTCGGACCTCAAGGCCGATGACATCGATGCGTTCTGCATCCACCAGGGCAGTGCGGCCATCGTCGATGCCGTGGCGCGTCGCTTTGAAGAAGCGCCGGTGGACAAGTTCATCAAGGACATGGTCGAGACCGGCAACACCGTGTCGTCGAGCATCCCGTTGCTGCTGGAAAAGCACGTGATGGACGCTACCTGGAAGCGCGTGGCAATCAGCGGGTTTGGTGTGGGCCTGTCGTGGGGCTCGGCGATTCTCTATCGCCCGTGATGTTTTAGCCGCTGCATAAAAAACGCCGATGATCCTTCGATCATCGGCGTTTTTTTATTGGCGCCAGAAAAGCCAATGAAACCGGGGTTTTGTGCCGGTGTAAGCCTTTGAAATGCAAGGGCTGGCACAGGGCTACTAAAAAAAATCAAAAAAATCCTCAAGCAACCGGCTACCACGACGATAACTATTACGTAGGTTCTCTAGGCCACACCCGGCGGTCGCCAGGGCCGGAAGCCGCAGTATCCAAATCACGAGGATTTCGTCATGGCATTATCAGTAAACACCAACATCACCTCCCTGGGTGTCCAGAAGAACCTGAACAAAGCTTCCGACGCCCTGAGCCAGTCGATGAACCGTCTGTCCTCCGGCCTGAAAATCAACAGCGCCAAAGACGACGCTGCCGGCATGCAGATCGCCAACCGTCTGAACAACCAGGTCAAAGGCCTGAACGTTGCCATCGCCAACGCCAACAACGGCGTGTCGATTGCCCAGACCGCTGAAGGCGCGATGCAAGAGTCCACCAACACCCTGCAGCGTCTGCGTGAACTCGCCCTGCAAGCGTCCAACGGTGACAAAAGCGACGCTGACCGTGTTTCCCTGCAGCAAGAATTCACCGCTAAAGTGGGCGAGCTGAACCGTATCGCCAGCACCACCACCTTCGGTGGTCGTAACCTGCTCGACGGCTCGTTCAGCAACGTAGCCTTCCAGATCGGCGCCAACGCCAACGAGACTATCTCGTTCGGTATGACCGACATCAGCTCGACTGCGCTGAAGGGTAACTACAAAGAAGCTGCTGTCGACGGTGCTGCGATGACTGGCCTGGCTGCTACTGCTACCGGTTCCGTATTGGGCAATAGCGCCCAAAGAACTGGTACAGCCGCAGCAGGGGCGACTGTTGCTACCGACGCATTCACCATCAACGGCACTGAAATTGCCCTCGGTGTTGCCGCTGCCGGTGTTCCAGCAGCTACCGCTGCACTGAACGCCATCAACGCTCAAACCGCAACCACTGGCGTTACTGCTACTGCCGATGCTGCGGGCGTCGTAAGCCTGACCTCGAAAAATGCCATCGTTCTGGGCGCCTCGGCAACCGGTGGTGCAACAGACGGCCTGGCCAAGCTCAATCTGGGTGCAGCGGGCACCGTTGCTTCGAACAACAACCTCAAGTCTGCCGGTGCTGTCTCGGTTAATGGCACTGCCGTGACTTGGGCTGCTAACGACACCATGGCAGCTGTGCTGACCAAGCTAGAAAACGCGGCAGGCGGCGCAGCTGCTGGTGCTTCGGCCACTTTTACTGACGGCCGTGTCAAGCTGACTTCGGGTAATGGCGCAGACATTAAACTGTCCAACACCTCCAGTGGTTCTCTGACGCAGTTGGGTCTGTCGGCTGGTACTACTCAAGCCAAGTTGACCGCTGATACCTCTATTGACGTGAACGGCGTTGAAGTCAAGTTCAAGAAAGGTGACACCGCTGACGCGATCGTCTCTTCGATCAACAGCGCCAGCACCGGTGTTCAAGCCAGCAAAAACGCTGACGGCACCCTGAACCTGTTCGCTGACAAAGACATCACCATCAAGGATGGTAGCGCCGGTACTGGCCTGGCTGCACTGGGTCTGACCGCTGTTGCAGCGGCCGGCACCAAAACCGCCGTCACCATGGAAACCAGCGTTTCTGACCTGAACATCCTGACTGCCGCTGCTTCGCAGCAGGCTACCCAGGCTCTGGACGATGCCATGCAGCAGATCGACAGCCAGCGTTCGCAGCTGGGTGCCGTACAAAACCGCTTCACCAGCACCGTGGCCAACCTGCAGAGCATTTCGCAGAACTCCTCCGCTGCCAAAGGCCGCGTAGAAGACGCTGACTTCGCTTCTGAAGCCGCTGAGCTGACCAAGCAACAAACCCTGCAACAGGCTTCCACTGCGATCCTGTCCCAGGCCAACCAACTGCCATCCGCTGTACTGAAGCTGCTTCAGTAATAGCGCTAGCGGTTAAATAACGGGAGGGTGCGTTTAACGACGTGCCCTTCCGTTTTTTCAGTTTGGAGGTGGTGACATGGACATGAGCATCAAGCTGACCTCGTCTTACCCCGCAGCCACGGCTTCGGCCAACCTTGGCGCAGTGGTGACCCAGGCCAAGCCTGTGGCCAGCAATGAGCCGATCAAGAGTGAAGAGCCTCAGCGCGTGGCGCTGGAGAAGGCTGTTACCGATATGCGTGAGTTTGTGCAGGCTTCACAGCGCAACCTGGATTTTTCCATCGATGACTCTACCGGCAAGGTAGTGGTCAAGGTGATCGCCACCGACAGTGGTGAAGTGATTCGACAGATTCCATCGGAGACCGCGCTGAAATTGGCGCAGAATCTGAGCGATGCCGGCAGCCTGTTGTTTGATAGCAAGGCTTGAGTTGGCACGAAACATGTTTCTGATTGCGGTCTAGGCGTTTAAGCGCCAAAAAAACGGCCGCCGCAGGACAAGGAGAATGAAAAATGGCTAGTTCAACGATTTCCGGCCCTGGTTCGGGCTACGACACGCAAGCTATCGTCAAGGCGTTGGTGGGGGCTGAACAAGCGCCTAAACAACAGCAGATCACCAACGAGCAGAAAACTGCCACCGTCCAGTTGTCGGCAGTTGGTTCGATCAAGACGGCGTTGGAGGCCTATCAGGCGGCGATCACCAAGTTGAATAACCCCTCCGCGTTCAATGGGTTGGCGGCAAGTTCTTCGGAAGAGAAAAACGCCAAGGTGACGTTGGGTGACGGAGCATCCAGTGGCAAGTACGTGTTGCAAGTCGATAACCTGGCAACCGCTTCAAAAGTTACCACTGCGGTGAATGCTGAGGGTGCCTCGGGCAAGGCCAACACTACAGACGAAGACCAGACGCTGACCATCAACCAGTCGGGTAAAAGCTTCGATGTGGTGATTCCAGGTGGCGCGACCCTGCAACAGGTGCGAGAGTCAATCAATACCCAGCTCTCGTCGCAGGGTATCAGTGCCAACGTATTGAGCGACTCCAATGGTGCGCGACTGGTACTGACCTCGACCAATATGGGCGAAGGCACCGACATCACCCTCAGCGGTGATTCGCAACTGGCCAGCGGGTATGACAAAGGCACGCCGCCGACCAACGCCAAGTACTCCATCGACGGCATTGCAATGTCATCCAGCAGCAACAAAATCACGTCGGCGATCAGTGGCGTCACGTTGGAGCTGTTGGACACCATTGATGTGAAAAAACCGACGACCATTACCGTGGCCAGTAACACTGACACGTTGAAAACCTCGGTACAGTCCTTCGTCAGTGCGTACAACACGCTGATGACCGCCATCAATACCCAGACCAAAGTTACTGCAACCGGTGACGCGTCGACTACCACTGCCGGTGCGTTGACCGGCGATGCATCAATGCGTCAATTGGTGAACAGCCTGCGCTCCGAACTGGTCAGCGGCTCCGGCGCGGGCACCATGACCAGCCTGGCCCAGATGGGTATCACCACCGATCAGAAAACCGGCCTGCTGAGCCTGGATGACAAGACGTGGGACAAGGCGGTAGTCAAAGGCGCTGGCGATATTGCCAAGCTGTTCACCGGCGACACTGGTTTGATCACGCGCATGAACAAGGCGACGAAGAGCTACGTGGGCACCACCGGCACCCTGGCAACCCGGGCGACGGATCTCAACAACAAGTTGACCGACTTGACCAAAGAGACGGCCGACCTGACACGACGTATGGACGCCTTGCAAAAATCCCTGACCGCCAAGTACACGGCCATGGACACCATGATCGCGCAGATCAACGCCAGCAGCTCCAGCATCCTGACCACCCTCAACTCGCTGAACAATCCGAAATCGAACTGATGGGCGGCGCGCTTTCAGGCCCTGATTCAGGGCCTTGGCGTATGGTTGGGAATTAAAGTTTTCGTCGCCACGGTCGAAAAACTGGTTAAGCAAACCTATTCGATTGTCGCCAGTAACGAGGTAGCAACATGAACCCGATGAGAGCCCTTCGCCAATACCAGAAGGTCAGTTCCCATGCCCAGGTCTCCGAAGCCAGCCCGCACCGCCTGGTGCAGATGCTGATGGAAGGAGGCCTTGATCGCATGGCGCAGGCCAAGGGCGCATTGAACCGTGGGGATATTGCCCAGAAAGGGCTGATGCTGGGCAAGGCGATTGAAATTATCTCTGGCCTGCGTGACGGCCTGGAGCC
Source organism: Pseudomonas sp. W15Feb34 (assembly GCF_023127765.1). NCBI lineage: Bacteria > Pseudomonadati > Pseudomonadota > Gammaproteobacteria > Pseudomonadales > Pseudomonadaceae > Pseudomonas > Pseudomonas sp. W15Feb34. Next base: position 52,474 of record NZ_SPKN01000010.1, on the reverse strand, counting down.
AGAAAAGGCCGAAGATCCGGCGGCAGTGCACCAGTTGGACGCCTTGTATGGCTATATGAGCAATCGTTTGGTCGAGGCCAACCAGGTGAATGACGCCGAGATAATCGACGAAGTCGCCCGCCTGCTGATCACCGTCAAGACCGGCTGGGATGCCATCGCTCCACAATAAGGCCGATCGCCTTGAGGGACACATCATGAGCCATGCACTGCAACGCATCGACGAAACCCGCGAAGCCCTTCTCGGCGCGCTGGCTGAGCGCAATTGGGAAGCCGTGGGCGAGTTGGACTTGGGTTGCCGCGCGGTGATTGATGAGGTGCTCAGCGAAGCGCCGGTGGACGAGGGCGCCTTGCGCGAGAAACTGGAAAGCCTGTTGGTGGTGTATCAGCAGTTGCTGGAGGTCACGACCGGCGAGCGCCAGGCGATTTTCGAAGAGATGTCGCAGATCAACCAAGCGAAAAATGCGTCAAAGGTTTACCATCTCTTCGGTTGAACGGGCGCAGTTAATCCGCACGGCGCGTCATATATTTGACTGTGCCAGCATTTTTGACTTAACTAGTGCTGTTTTCAGATTTCAGACGTCTAGTAGGTAACAAATCTTACAGGCGTCTTGATTGCCCTCATTCCGGGGCAGGAAGTTTTACTAGGGAAGTTGCTATTGCATGTGGCGTGAAACCAAAATTCTGCTGATCGATGACGATAGCGTCCGCCGCCGCGATTTAGCGGTGATTTTAAATTTTCTTGGTGAAGAAAATTTACCCTGCGCCAGCCACGATTGGCAGCAGGCGGTCAGCTCGTTGGCGTCGAGCCGTGAAGTCATCTGTGTATTGATCGGGACGGTAAACGCTCCTGGCGCAGTTCTGGGCCTGTTAAAGACACTGTCAACCTGGGATGAGTTCCTTCCGGTGTTGCTGATGGGCGATATTTCTTCTGTGGACCTGCCGGAAGACCAGCGCCGCCGCGTGCTTTCCACCCTGGAAATGCCGCCCAGCTACAGCAAATTGCTCGATTCGCTGCACCGTGCCCAGGTCTATCGCGAGATGTACGACCAGGCCCGCGAACGTGGCCGTCACCGTGAACCCAACCTGTTCCGCAGCCTCGTCGGCACCAGCCGGGCGATCCAGCACGTGCGTCAGATGATGCAGCAAGTGGCCGACACCGACGCCAGCGTGCTGATCCTCGGCGAGTCGGGCACCGGCAAGGAAGTGGTCGCGCGCAACCTGCACTATCACTCCAAGCGTCGCGACGGGCCTTTTGTGCCGGTCAACTGCGGGGCGATCCCGGCAGAGCTGCTGGAAAGCGAGCTGTTCGGCCACGAGAAGGGCGCCTTTACCGGGGCGATCACCAGCCGTGCCGGGCGTTTCGAGCTGGCCAATGGCGGCACGCTGTTCCTTGACGAAATCGGCGACATGCCGTTGCCGATGCAGGTCAAGTTGCTGCGTGTGTTGCAGGAGCGCACCTTCGAGCGCGTGGGCAGCAACAAGACCCAGAGCGTGGACGTGCGCATCATTGCCGCCACCCACAAGAACCTCGAAAGCATGATCGAGGTCGGCAGCTTCCGCGAAGACCTGTACTACCGCCTCAACGTATTCCCCATCGAGATGGCCCCGCTGCGCGAGCGCGTGGAAGACATTCCGTTGCTGATGAACGAGCTGATCTCGCGCATGGAGCACGAAAAACGCGGCTCCATTCGTTTCAACTCCGCTGCGATCATGTCCCTGTGCCGTCACGGCTGGCCGGGCAACGTGCGTGAGCTGGCCAACCTGGTGGAGCGCATGGCGATCATGCATCCGTACGGGGTGATCGGCGTGGTCGAGCTGCCGAAAAAATTCCGCTACGTCGATGATGAAGACGAGCAGATGGACAGCCTGCGCAGTGACATGGAAGAGCGCGTGGCCATCAACGGTCATACCCCGGACTTCGGTGCCACCGCCATGCTGCCGCCCGAAGGTCTTGACCTCAAGGACTACCTCGGCAACCTGGAACAAGGGTTGATCCAGCAGGCCCTGGACGATGCGCATGGCATCGTTGCCCGCGCCGCCGAGCGTCTGCGCATCCGCCGCACCACCCTGGTGGAGAAGATGCGCAAGTACGGTATGAGCCGCAAAGAAGGTGATGAACAGGCGGATGATTGACGCCTGTTTTTCAACTAGCTGATTTATAAGTAGATTTTTTTCGGCACGGGTATTGCTACAGCCCTCGCAACGTTCCGTTTAACTGACGGTCAGCCAAGCGAGAGAGCATCATGCCCCACGCCGCCCAACTATCTTCGGCCCCTGCCATCCAGGGGCTGGTTTCGCCTGTAGAACCGCCGACCCGCCAGGGCCTGGAACAAGCGTTCTCGCAGTTCAACCAGATGTCGAGCCAACTGACCGACTCCTACAGTCTGCTTGAGGCGCGGGTGTCCGAGCTTAAAGGCGAGCTGGCGGTGGTCAGCGCCCAGCGCATGCAAGAGCTGGCGGAAAAAGAACGCCTGGCCAACCGTCTGCAAAATCTTCTGGACCTGTTGCCCGGTGGCGTAATCGTCATCGACGACCAGGGCCGTGTGCGCGAAGCCAACCCGGCGGCCTGCGACCTGCTGGGCCTACCGCTGGAAGGCGAGCTGTGGCGCCATGTCATCACCCGCTGCTTTGCGCCGCGAGAAGATGACGGTCACGAAGTCTCCCTCAAGGACGGACGCCGCCTGTCTATCGCCACTCGCTCCCTGGATGCCGAGCCAGGCCAATTGGTGCTGCTCAATGACCTGACGCAAACCCGTCACCTGCAAGACCAGTTGGCCCGTCATGAGCGGCTGTCGTCGTTGGGCAGGATGGTCGCCTCGTTGGCGCATCAGATCCGCACGCCCTTGTCGGCGGCGTTGATCTACGCCAGTCATTTGACTGATGAGCAATTGCCTGTAGCCACTCAGCAACGATTTGCCGGGCGCCTCAAGGAGCGCTTGCATGAATTGGAGCACCAGGTGCGCGACATGCTGGTGTTTGCCCGCGGCGAATTGCCGCTGACCGACCGTGTCACGCCTGCCGGGTTGATGCAGGCCTTGCAAGCAGCGGCGGCGACCCATGTACAGGGCGCCAACCTGCGTTGGCAATGTGACAGCCACCAAGGCGAGTTGCTGTGCAACCGCGACACCCTGGTCGGCGCCTTGCTCAACCTGATCGAAAACGCCACTCAGGCCAGCGGCCCGGATGCACGCCTCAAAGTGCACCTCTACGCCCGCGAACAAACCCTGCGCCTGTGTATCAGCGACAGCGGCAGCGGCATCGACCCCCAGGTGCTGCAGCGCCTGGGCGAGCCGTTTTTTACCACCAAGACCAACGGCACTGGCCTGGGCCTGACCGTGGTCAAGGCAGTGGCACGCGCCCATCAGGGAGAATTGCAGTTGCGCTCCCGGTTGGGGCGCGGCACCTGTGCATTGATGACCTTGCCGCTGTTTTCCAGCGCGGCGAGCGCGGAGTAAAAGGATTATGGCTATCAAGGTTTTATTGGTGGAAGACGATCGCGCCCTGCGTGAAGCATTGGCTGACACGCTGCTGTTGGCGGGCCATGACTACCGGGCGGTCGGCTCTGCCGAGGAGGCCTTGGCGGCGGTCGAGCAGGAAGCCTTCAGCCTGGTGGTCAGCGATGTGAACATGCCCGGCATGGACGGCCACCAGTTGCTCGGCCTGCTGCGTGCGCGCCAGCCGCAGTTGCCGGTGCTGCTGATGACTGCCCATGGCGCCGTGGAGCGGGCGGTGGACGCCATGCGCCAGGGTGCGGCGGATTACCTGGTCAAACCGTTCGAGCCCAAGGCGTTGATCGAGCTGGTCGCCCGACATGCCCTGGGTGTGATGTCGGCGGGCGAGGGTGACGGCCCGATAGCCTTTGAACCGGCCAGCGCGCAATTGCTGGAACTGGCAGCGCGGGTGGCGCGCAGTGATTCCACTGTGCTGATTTCCGGCGAATCCGGCACCGGTAAAGAAGTGTTGGCACGCTACATCCACCAGCAGTCCAGCCGTGCCCAGCAACCGTTCATTGCGATCAACTGTGCGGCGATCCCCGACAACATGCTCGAAGCGACGTTGTTCGGCCATGAAAAGGGCTCGTTCACCGGCGCCATCGCGGCCCAGGCCGGCAAGTTCGAACAGGCCGACGGCGGCACCATCCTGCTCGACGAAATCTCGGAAATGCCCCTGGGCCTGCAAGCCAAGTTGCTGCGTGTGTTGCAGGAGCGTGAAGTGGAGCGCGTGGGGGCACGCAAGCCGATCCAGCTGGATATCCGCGTGGTTGCCACCACCAACCGCGACCTGGCCGGCGAAGTGGCGGCGGGGCGCTTCCGGGAAGACCTGTTCTACCGGCTGTCGGTGTTCCCCCTGGCCTGGCGCCCGTTGCGCGAGCGCCCGGCGGATATCATTCCGTTGGCCGAGCGCCTGCTGAACAACCACGTCAAAAAAATGAAGCATGCCCAGGCGCGGTTATCGCCGCAGGCTCAGGCGTGCCTGGTCAGCTATCCGTGGCCGGGCAACGTGCGCGAGCTGGACAATGCCATCCAGCGCGCGCTGATTTTGCAGCAGGGCGGGTTGATCCAGCCGCAGGATTTCTGCCTGGCCATGGGCAATGGCGCTGCGCCGTTGCCGAGCCTGGCCCCGGCTCCAGTGGTCGCCGAGGTTGAATCAGCTGGCGCCCTGGGCGATGACCTGCGTCGTCGCGAATTCCAGATGATCATCGACACCCTGCGCGCTGAGCGTGGCCGCCGCAAAGAAGCGGCCGAGCGCCTCGGCATCAGCCCGCGCACCTTGCGCTACAAGCTGGCGCAGATGCGCGATGCTGGTATGGATGTGGAAGCTTATCTTTTCGCCACATGACCGGTAACAAGTTCTACAAGCTTTGTCGCCTTTTCTTACGAGTTGCTCCAGAGCTGGCACCCTTGTTGCTACCACCCCTAGTAACCGCTGCGTAGTGTCAAAAAATTGCGGGTCGTCGGAGAGAGAAGGTCATGAGCCAGGGTATTGAGTTCAATCGGTTGATGTTGGATATGCGCGCCATGCAAATGGATGCCATGGCTCAACCGAAATCCGTCGCGCCAGCGCCGGAATTGGGCCAAAGCAGTTTTGCCGACATGCTCGGTCAGGCAATCAATAAAGTCAGTGATACCCAACAGGCCTCCAGCCAGTTGGCAACGGCGTTCGAGATCGGTAAAAGCGGCGTGGACCTCACCGATGTGATGGTCGCCTCGCAAAAGGCCAGTGTGTCCTTCCAGGCCTTGACTCAAGTGCGTAACAAGCTGGTTCAGGCTTATCAAGACATCATGCAGATGCCGGTTTAAGGACGAGATTTAAGTCATGGCAGAAGCACTCTCCGACAACCTCCCCGCCAAGGCAGACGGCAAGCCGCCGTTGTTTGGCCTGTCGTTCCTGGAAAACCTCTCGCAAATGACCATGCTGCGTCAGGTGGGCCTGATGGTCGGCCTGGCGGCCAGCGTGGCGATTGGTTTTGCCGTGGTGTTGTGGTCGCAACAACCCGATTACCGCCCACTGTACGGCAGCCTGTCGGGCATGGATTCCAAGCAGATCATGGAAACCCTCGCCGCTGCCGACATCGCTTACACCGTGGAGCCCAACTCCGGCGCCTTGCTGGTCAAGTCTGATGACGTGGCCCGTGCACGGATGAAACTGGCCGCCGCTGGCGTGGCGCCGTCCGACAGCAATATCGGTTTCGAGATTCTCGACAAGGACCAGGGCCTGGGCACCAGCCAGTTCATGGAAGCCACCCGTTATCGCCGTGGCCTGGAAGGCGAACTGGCGCGCACCATCTCCAGCCTGAATAACGTCAAGGGTGCCCGTGTGCACCTGGCGATTCCGAAAAGCTCGGTGTTCGTGCGTGACGAACGCAAACCCAGCGCTTCGGTACTGGTCGAACTGTTTGCCGGCCGCTCCCTGGAGCCTGGCCAGGTGCTGGCGATCGTCAACTTGGTGGCCACCAGCGTTCCCGAATTGAGCAAGTCGCAAATCACCGTGGTCGATCAGAAGGGCAACCTGCTCTCCGACATGGCCGAAAACTCCGCGCTGACCCAGGCCGGCAAGCAATTCGACTACAGCCGCCGCATGGAAAGCATGCTCACCCAGCGCGTGCACAACATCCTGCAACCGGTGCTGGGCAACGACCGCTACAAGGCTGAAGTGTCCGCCGACGTAGACTTCAGCGCTGTCGAATCGACCTCCGAACAGTTCAACCCTGACCAGCCGGCGCTGCGCAGCGAGCAGTCCACCAGCGAGCAGCGCACCGCCGCCAATGGCCCGCAAGGTGTGCCGGGGGCCTTGAGCAACCAACCACCGTCGGCCGCCTCGGCACCGCAGACTACTGGCGGCGCCGCTGCCACTGCTGGCGCGATCCAGCCTGGCCAGCCGCTGCTGGATGCCAACGGCCAGCAGATCATGGACCCGGCCACCGGCCAGCCGATGCTCGCACCGTACCCGGCGGACAAGCGTAACCAGTCCACCAAGAACTTCGAACTCGATCGCTCTATCAGCCACACCAAGCAGCAACAGGGCAAGATCAATCGCCTGTCGGTGTCGGTGGTGGTCGATGACCAGGTCAAGGTCAACCCAGCCGATGGCGCCGTAACCCGTGCGCCCTGGACCGCCGACGAATTGGCGCGCTTCACCCGCCTGGTACAGGACGCCGTCGGCTTCGATGCCAGCCGTGGCGACAGCGTCAGTGTGATCAACATGCCGTTCTCCGCCGAGCGCGCTGAAGTGATCAGCGACCCTGCGTTCTACACCCAGCCGTGGTTCTGGGACATCGTCAAGCAAGTGCTGGGGGTGTTGTTCATCCTGGTGCTGGTGTTCGGCGTGCTGCGCCCGGTGCTCAACAACATCACCGGCGGCGGCAAGAAACAGCTTGCGCTCGCAGGTGGCGACGTCGAGTTGGGTGGCATGGGCGGCCTGGATGGCGAACTGGCCAACGACCGCGTCAGCCTTGGCGGCCCGCAAAGCATCCTGTTGCCAAGCCCGAGCGAAGGCTATGACGCTCAGTTGAACGCAATCAAGAGTCTGGTGGCAGAAGACCCGGGCCGTGTGGCCCAGGTCGTGAAAGAGTGGATTAACGCTGATGAATGATCGAGCCGCTGTGGCCAAGCTCTCCCGGGTCGACAAAGCCGCCGTGTTGCTGCTGTCCCTGGGTGAAACCGACGCTGCCCAAGTGCTGCGCCACATGGGCCCCAAAGAGGTCCAGCGTGTCGGCGTGGCGATGGCGCAGATGCGCAACGTGCACCGCGAGCAAGTCGAGCAGGTGATGAGCGAGTTTGTCGAGATCGTCGGCGACCAAACCAGCCTGGGCGTCGGCTCCGACAGCTACATTCGCAAGATGCTCACCTCGGCGCTGGGCGAAGACAAGGCCAACGGCCTGATCGACCGTATCCTGCTGGGCGGCAACACCAGTGGCCTGGACAGCCTCAAGTGGATGGAACCACGTGCGGTCGCCGACGTGATCCGTTACGAACACCCGCAGATCCAGGCGATCGTTGTGGCTTACCTGGACCCGGACCAGGCCGGTGAAGTGCTTGGCCACTTCGACCACAAAGTGCGCCTGGACATCATCCTGCGCGTGTCGTCGCTCAACACCGTACAACCGGCGGCCCTCAAGGAACTCAACACGATTCTGGAGAAGCAGTTCTCCGGCAACTCGAATGCCTCGCGCACCACCCTGGGTGGCATCAAGCGCGCGGCCGACATCATGAACTTCCTCGACAGCTCGGTCGAAGGCCAACTGATGGACTCGATCCGCGAGATCGACGACACCCTGTCCGGTCAGATCGAAGACCTGATGTTCGTGTTCAACAACCTTGCCGATGTCGACGACCGTGGCATCCAGGCGCTGTTGCGTGAAGTCTCCTCCGACGTGTTGGTGCTGGCCCTCAAGGGCTCGGACGAAAACGTCAAAGAGAAAATCTTCAAGAACATGTCCAAGCGCGCATCCGAACTGTTGCGCGACGACCTGGAAGCCAAGGGCCCGGTGCGCGTCAGCGATGTGGAAACCGCGCAGAAGGAAATCCTCACCATTGCCCGCCGTATGGCCGAAGCCGGAGAAATCGTTCTCGGCGGGAAGGGCGGCGAAGAAATGATCTAAGGCGCCTTGCATGTCGAACAAAGATGAGACGCCCAGCGATCTGATTCGCGCGCGGGATGTCGGCGGGTTCGACATCTGGTCGTTGCCCAGCTTCGACCCCCATGTGCCGGAGCCCGAGCCTGAGCCGGTCGAAGAGCTTCCGGTGGAAATGGAAGAAGTGCCGCTGGATGAAGTCCAGCCACTGACCCTCGAAGAGCTTGAAGCCATCCGCCAGGAAGCCTACAACGAAGGCTTTGCGGCGGGTGAGAAAGACGGTTTTCGCAGCACCACCCTCAAGGTCCGCCAGGAAGCCGAGGCAGCGCTGGGCACCCAGCTGGCCAGCCTGGAACGCCTGATGGGCAACCTGTTCGACCCGATTGCCGAGCAGGACACCCAACTGGAAAAATCCATGGTCGACCTGGTGCAGCACATTGCCCGCCAGGTGATCCAGCGTGAACTGGTGCTGGACTCCAGCCAGATCGAAAGCGTGATGCGTGAAGCTCTCAAGTTGCTGCCCCTGGGCGTCGGCAATGTGCGGCTGTACATCAACCCCCAGGATTTCGAGCAGGTCAAAGCCTTGCGCGAGCGCCATGAAGAAACCTGGCGCATCGTCGAGGACGCTTCGTTGCAACCCGGTGGGTGCCGTGTCGAAACCGAACACAGCCGCATCGATGCCACGGTGGAAACCCGCATCAGCCAGATCATGGCCAAATTGTTGGATCAACTGCATGAGCAAGCCCTGCATCCGGCAGCGCCTGACGTGAGCGTTGACCTGGACGCTCCCGATGCGCCTTGATCGCACCAGCTTTGCCAAGCGCCTGAGCAGCTACGCCGAGGCAACCGAATTGCCCGGCCAGCCGATCCTTGAAGGGCGCTTGTTGCGCATGGTTGGCCTGACCCTTGAAGCCGAGGGCTTGCGCGCCGCCATGGGCAGCCGCTGCCTGGTGATCAATGACGACAGCTACCACCCGGTGCAGGTCGAAGCCGAGGTGATGGGTTTTTCCGGCAACAAGATTTTCCTGATGCCGGTGGGCAGCCTGGCCGGTATTGCCCCGGGTGCTCGCGTGGTGCCGCTGGCCGACACGGGCCGCCTGCCCATGGGCATGAGTATGCTCGGCCGCGTACTCGACGGCGCCGGGCGTGCGCTGGATGGCAAGGGCGGCATGAAGGCCGAAGACTGGGTGCCGATGGACGGCCCCACCATCAATCCGCTCAACCGCAATCCCATCAGCGTGCCGCTGGACGTGGGCATTCGCAGCATCAACGGTTTATTGACGGTCGGCCGCGGCCAGCGCCTGGGCCTGTTCGCCGGTACCGGCGTGGGTAAGTCGGTGTTGCTGGGCATGATGACGCGCTTTACCGAGGCCGACATCATCGTGGTCGGGCTGATCGGTGAGCGGGGCCGTGAGGTCAAGGAGTTCATCGAGCACAGTCTCGGTGAAGAAGGGCTCAAGCGCTCGGTGGTGGTAGCGTCGCCTGCGGACGATGCGCCACTGATGCGCCTGCGCGCAGCCATGTACTGCACACGCATCGCCGAGTATTTCCGTGACAAGGGCAAGAATGTGCTGCTGCTGATGGATTCGCTCACGCGTTTCGCCCAGGCCCAGCGGGAAATCGCCTTGGCCATTGGTGAGCCACCGGCCACCAAAGGCTATCCGCCGTCGGTGTTCGCCAAACTGCCCAAGCTGGTGGAGCGCGCCGGTAATGCCGAGGCCGGCGGTGGCTCGATCACTGCGTTTTATACCGTGTTGTCCGAAGGCGACGACCAGCAAGATCCGATTGCCGACTCGGCGCGGGGCGTGCTCGACGGCCACATTGTGCTGTCGCGACGCCTGGCAGAAGAAGGGCACTACCCGGCCATCGACATCGAAGCGTCCATCAGCCGGGTGATGCCGGCGGTGGTCACCCCTGAGCATATGGCCCGTGCGCAGCAGTTCAAGCAACTGTGGTCGCGTTACCAGCAGAGCCGCGACCTGATCAGCGTCGGCGCCTATGTGGCCGGCGGCGATCGCGACACCGACCTGGCCATTGCCTTGCAACCACAGCTGGTGAACTACCTGCGCCAGGGCCTCAATGACAAGATCAGCATGGGCGAAAGCGAAGCGCATCTGCAGTCCATCTTCGCCCCCGCGCCAGGCGGTTAAGCCATGGCCAACAGCCGCGCCGCGCGCCTGGCCCCGGTGGTGGAAATGGCCGAAAAGGCCGAGAAAACCGCCGTGCAACGCCTGGGTTACTTTCAAGGCCAGGTGCGCCTGGCAGAGAGCAAGCTGGGCGACCTGGAGCGCTTTCGCCTGGAATACCAACAACAGTGGATCGAGCGCGGCAGCAAGGGCGTGTCGGGCCAGTGGTTAATGGGGTATCAGGGCTTTCTCAATCAGCTTGAAACAGCCGTCGGCCAACAGCGCCAGAGCCTGGCCTGGCACCAGAACAACCTCGATAAAGCCCGGGAAAGCTGGCAGCAGGCGTTTGCCCGCGTGGAAGGTTTGCGCAAGCTGGTGCAGCGCTATATCGACGAAGCGCGGGCGATTGAAGATAAGCGCGAGCAAAAGCTGCTTGATGAATTGTCCCAACGCCTGCCCCGCCAGGAACAATTCTAACTAACGACGCAGGGTAAATGTGGGAGCAAGCCCCCTCCCACATTTGATTCGATGTGTTGCTCAGATCCGGTTCGCCTGCTAAACCTTGTTGCACAGTGCCAATGACAAGGAAGCAGTCACATGTCAATCGAGTCCGATGTATCCCTGGATGGGAAGAAGTTGACGATCGCAATCAAGGGCCGGTTCGATTTCGGCAGCCACCAAGACTTTCGCAATGTCTACGAGCATGTTTACCCCAAGCCGGAGACTGTTGTGGTGGACTTGAGGGGGACCACCTACATGGACAGTTCGGCCCTGGGCATGCTCTTGTTGCTGCGTGACCACACGGGTGGCGATACGTCCGATATTCGCGTGGTTAATAGCAACCCCGACGTGCGCAAAATCCTCGCCATCTCCAACTTCGACAAACTGTTCGATATCAGTTGAGCGCCTTGGCCCCGGTCCTTGAGGCGCTGACTATCCTGATCGCCGAAGACAGCGCCGCCGATCGGCTGTTGCTGTCGACCATCATCCGTCGCCAGGGCCATCAGGTGCTGACTGCCAGCAACGGTGCCGAGGCGGTGGAGATCTTCCGTCATGAGGGCCCGCAACTGGTGCTGATGGATGCGCTGATGCCGGTGATGGACGGCTTTGAAGCCGCCCGGCAGATCAAGCAGTTGGCGGGGGAGGCGTTGGTGCCGATCATCTTCCTCACCTCCCTGCGCGAAAGCGAAGCGCTGGCCCAATGCCTGGACGCCGGCGGCGATGACTTCTTGCCCAAACCTTACAACCCCCTGATATTGGCAGCGAAGATCAACGCCATGGATCGCCTGCGCCGCCTGCAGGCCACGGTCTTGCAACAACGCGACCTGATCGCCAGGCACCACGAGCACCTGATGCATGAGCAGCGGGCAGCCAAGGCGGTGTTCGACAAGGTTGCCCACTCCGGCTGTATCAATGCCGCACCCAATATCCGCTACCTGCAATCGCCCTATGCCTTGTTCAACGGTGATTTGCTGCTGGCGGCCTACACGCCGTCCGGTGACATGCACGTGTTGCTCGGCGATTTCACCGGCCATGGCTTGCCGGCCGCCATTGGCGCCATGCCGTTGGCCGAAGTGTTCTACGGCATGACTGCCAAGGGCTACGGCCTTACGCAGACCTTGCGGGAGATGAACGCCAAGCTCAAGCGCATCCTGCCGGTGGACATGTTCTGTTGCGCCACCTTGTTGTGCCTGAGCGCCCAGCGGCGTGCGGTCGAGGTGTGGAACGGCGGTATGCCCGAAGGCTATGTGCATGAAGTCGCCACTGGCAAGCGCACGCCGCTGATGTCGCGGCATCTGCCCCTAGGCGTGCTGTCGGCGGAAAGCTTTGATGACAGCACCGAGGTCTGGCCCATGGCCTTGGGCGACCGGGTGTTTCTGCTCTCCGATGGCGTGCTGGATACGGCTGACGCCAATGATCAACTGTTCGGCGCCGAGCGGTTGCAACAGGTGTTCGCTGCCAACCGCGAGCCTGACCGCCTGTTTGAGGATATCGAGCACGCCCTGGCTACGTTTCGGGGGCTGGCGCGCGATGACGTCAGCATGGTCGAGATCACTTTGCTCTCCGGCCAGGCGCTGCGAGTGGCCGAGCCGATGTATGCCGACAGCGGCCAGTCGTGCCCGCTGGATTGGTCGGTGGGTTTCGAGTTTCGCGCCCAGACGCTGCAGCGCTACAACCCGCTGCCGTACCTGCTGCAACTGCTGCTGGAGATCCATGGGTTGCGCGAGCAGAGCGGCGCGCTGTACAGCGTGATGGCGGAGTTGTATTCCAATGCCCTGGAACATGGTGTGCTGGGCCTGGACTCACGGCTCAAGCGCGATGCGCAAGGTTTTGCGCAGTATTATCATCAGCGCAATGAGCGTCTGGCGCAGCTGAGCAGTGGCTACGTGCGCGTGGATGTGCAGGTGGTACCGACCGACAAGGGCGGCAAGATGACCCTGTGCATCGAAGACAGCGGGCCGGGTTTTGATGTCGAACAGGAGCTGGCGCGGCCCTTGGAAATTGACCGTCTGTCTGGCCGAGGGCTGAACCTGGTGCGTCAACTGAGCAGCGCTGTACGCTGGTCCGAGGGCGGGCGCCGTGTCTGCGTGGAGTTTTGCTGGGAAGCTCTGGCATAATCCGCTGATTCTTGATCAAGGAGCGAGCAAGTGGCTGAGATTCATCTGGACCCCGACGTGTTGTCGGGTTTGCAGGACGTCATGGAGGGTGAGTATCCCAAACTGCTCGACACCTTCCTCGATGACTCGCAAAAACGCATCGAAGCGCTGCGCGACGCGCGCGACGATGCCAAGGCATTGGGACGGATTGCGCACAGTTTCAAGGGCAGCAGTGGCAACCTTGGGGCGGTGCGGCTGGCGCAGTTGTGTCAGCGGCTGGAGGCTGAGTCCGTCAAGCCATCATCGGATCTGGGTGAATTGGTTGACCAGATCGATCATGAGTTCGCGTTTGTCCGGCCGCTGTATGAGTCGGAGCGCCAACGTTCAGTTTCTGAATCATCGCGCTAAACCTGGCCCGAGTCTTGCTCTATCTCCACAGACTGCATCCCCGACCCCATGCAGTGGAGAGCCTTACCCATGCCAGTCGCCCCCAATTCGCTCCTTCAGGCTGCCCCTGCGGCCAAGCCGTCAGCGCCTGCCGCTAACCCGCCGGTAGCGGTTGCGGCCCCGCGAGACAAGGGCGCAGGCTTTGCTCAAGTGTTTGCCAACCAGGGCGCCAAGCCGACGCTGAAGGGCGACGACACCCCTAACAAAGTCACGCGTGACAAGCCTTCCGATACCGGCGCCAAACCGGCTGCCGGCAGCGACAAGCCTGCCGCCAGCAAGCCGGCGGTTGCCGATAGCGGCAATCCCTTGCCTGCCAAGCCGTCGGCCAAGCCCGATGACAGCGCCGGCACCGAGGGCGATAAACCCAGCGATCCAGTTCTGGCGCAGTCACCTGCGGTAGACCCTGTTGTCGACCCTGCGGTAATCGCCGCCGCGACGCCGGTGGCGGTGCCTGTACAAGTGTCGGCGGTTGACGAGGACGCCAAGGCCCAGCCGGTGGTCGCTGTGGTCGAGGAGGCCTTCGACCCGCAGGCTGATCCCCTGGATGCGATGCCGGCCGTACGCCTGGCGATGGAGCAGGGCGGTCATGTGTCGGCCAGCAGCCAGACGCCGCAGAAAAGCGCAGCCGCCCCTACGGATCAACCGACCGCCGCGCAGAGCTTTGCCGCTGGCCTGGCCACGATGGTCGACCAGCAAGCCACCAAGGACAGCACCGACCAGGGTGGCGACAAGGCGTTTGGCGCGTTGATCGATGACGGCCTCAAGGACCTCAAGAACGCCAGCAGCGACACCCGCGTGGACGATTTCGCCAACCGCCTCGCCGCGCTGACCCAGGCCGCCACGCCCAAAACCGCCAACGCCTTGCCGCCGGTTGCCAATGCGCCGCTGGCCATGCACCAGAGCGGCTGGACCGAAGAGGTCGTCAACCGCGTGATGTACCTCTCCAGCGCCAACCTCAAGTCGGCCGAGATCCAGTTGCAGCCGGCTGAGCTTGGGCGCCTGGATATCAAAGTCAACATGACGGCGGACCAGCAGGCCCAGGTCAATTTCATGAGCGGCCATGCCGTGGTGCGTGAAGCGCTGGAAAGCCAGTCTGGCCGCTTGCGCGAGATGTTTGCCCAGCAGGGGATGGGGCAGGTGGATGTGAATGTGTCCGACCAGTCCCGTGGGCAGGACCAGCAGCAACAGCAGGGCCAGGCGCGGGGGGTGAGCGGCAGCGGCAGGCGTGCTGACAGCGGCGACGCTGGTGGCCCTGTGGACGTGGCCGAAGTGGCGGGGCCCGTGAGCCAGAGCGTGATCGGCTCCAGCGCGGTCGACTACTACGCCTGACTTCCTGTCCAAACCCGGTCAGTGTGGGAGCTGGCTTGCCTGCGATGGCGGTGTATCAGTGACACATATGTGAACTGACCCACCGCCATCGCAGGCAAGCCAGCTCCCACATTTGATTTGGTTTGCCTTCGCGCCAGACAACTCTGGCATAACACTTGCTCTTGCCTTCCCGTAGATCTATGAATCCCCGAATAGTGACGGATTATTGGCATGGCGAAGAGCGACGACGCAGCAACTCCCCCCGCAGCAGGCAAAGGCAAGCTCAAGCTGATCCTGTTGATTGTGCTGGGCCTGCTCCTGGCCATCGGTGCCTCGATTGGCGGTACCTGGTACATCATGCACAGCAGTGCAAGCAAGCCGGCACCCGCCGCCGACGCCGCCACCAACGTCAAGCAACCGGCAATCTTTGAGCAGATGCTCCCGGCATTTGTTGCCAATTACAACGTCAACGGTCGTCAGCGCTACCTGCAGGTGAGTATTACCTTGCTGGCGCGCAACCAGGCGGACCTGGATGCCCTCAAGGTGCATATGCCGGTGATCCGCAACAACCTGGTGATGCTGTTCTCCGGGCAGGCCTTCGACAGCCTGGCCACCCCGGTCGGCCAGGAAATGCTACGCCAGAAGGTCACTGCCAGCGTGCAGGAAGTGGCCCAGAAAGAACTCGGCAAAGTCGTGGTCGAGCAGGCGCTCTTCACTAACTTCGTATTGCAGTAGGATCACGACATGGCCGTGCAAGACCTGCTGTCCCAGGATGAAATCGACGCGCTGTTGCACGGCGTGGACGATGGTCTGGTACAGACCGAAATGGCTGCCGAACCCGGCAGCGTCAAAAGTTATGACCTGACCAGCCAGGATCGCATCGTTCGTGGACGCATGCCGACCCTGGAAATGATCAACGAGCGTTTCGCCCGCTACACCCGTATCAGCATGTTCAACATGCTGCGCCGTTCGGCGGACGTGGCGGTGGGCGGCGTGCAGGTGATGAAGTTCGGTGAATACGTGCACTCGCTGTACGTGCCCACCAGCCTCAACCTGGTCAAGATCAAGCCGCTGCGCGGCACCGCGCTGTTCATCCTCGACGCCAAACTGGTGTTCAAGCTGGTGGACAACTTCTTCGGCGGCGACGGCCGTCACGCCAAGATCGAAGGGCGTGAATTCACCCCCACCGAACTGCGTGTCGTGCGCATGGTGCTGGAGCAAGCCTTCATCGACTTGAAGGAAGCCTGGCAAGCGATCATGGAAGTCAATTTCGAGTACATCAACTCGGAAGTGAACCCGGCCATGGCCAACATCGTCGGCCCCAGCGAGGCGATTGTGGTGTCGACTTTCCACATCGAGCTCGATGGCGGTGGCGGTGACCTGCACGTGACCATGCCGTACTCGATGATCGAGCCGGTGCGCGAAATGCTCGACGCCGGTTTCCAGTCCGACCTCGACGACCAGGACGAGCGCTGGGTCAAGGCCCTGCGCGAAGACCTGCTGGACGTCGACGTGCCCCTGAGCGCCACCGTGGCCCGTCGGCAGTTGCGCCTGCGCGATATTTTGCACATGCAGCCCGGGGATGTGATCCCTGTCGACCTGCCGGAAGAACTGATCATGCGCGCCAATGGCGTGCCGTCGTTCAAGGTCAAGCTCGGTTCCCACAAAGGCAACCTGGCGTTGCAAGTGGTTGAGCCGATCAACCGACGCTGATTCAACCCTAATTCATGATTGTTTGCTGCGCCGAGGACATGTAATGGCTACCGAACACGAAAACACTTCCGCCGAAGACCAGGCCCTGGCTGACGAGTGGGCCGCGGCCCTGGAAGAAACCGGCGATGTTGGCCAGGACGACATCGACGCACTGCTGGCCGCCGACGCAGCCACTGCGCCTGCCGGCAAGCGCCTGCCGATGGAAGAATTTGGCAGCGTGCCGAAGAACAACGAGCCGGTGACCCTCGACGGTCCGAACCTGGATGTGATTCTTGACATCCCCGTGTCGATTTCCATGGAAGTGGGCAGCACCGAAATCAATATCCGCAACTTGCTGCAACTCAACCAAGGCTCGGTGATCGAGTTGGACCGCCTGGCCGGTGAGCCACTGGACGTGCTGGTCAACGGCACGCTGATCGCCCACGGCGAAGTGGTGGTGGTCAATGAGAAGTTCGGCATCCGCCTGACGGACGTGATCAGCCCGAGCGAACGCATCAAGAAGTTGCGCTGAGATGAAGTACTCGATGGCGGGACTGTTGCTGGCGCTGCCATTGAGCGCCTGGGCGGTGGAGCCGGTCGCGCAAGCGGCTGCGGCACCGGTGGTCGGCAGCGTCGGCGGGCAATTGACGCAACTGGTGCTGGGCCTGTTGCTGGTGATCGGCTTGATCTTTGTGCTGGCCTGGCTGATGCGCCGCGTACAGCGCATCGGCCCGGGCAATGGCCAGGTGATCGAGCTGGTCGGCTCGCGCGCCCTCGGCCCGCGTGATCGGCTGGTGCTGGTGCAAGTCGGCGAGGAGCAGATCCTGCTTGGCATCACGCCCGGGCGCATCACCCCGCTGCATGTACTCAAGACCCCGGTGGACGCGGCCAAGACCGAGCCTGCCACGCCAGAATTCGCCCAGCGCCTGATGGAGTTGCTGGGCAAGGATCAGAAGGATAAGAAGTAATGCGCGTTTTGCTGACGCTCATGCTGTTGCTGGCTGCGCCGCTGGCCCTGGGCGCCGACCCGTTGTCGATCCCGGCGATCACCCTGGGTACCAACGCGGCCGGCGCGCAGGAATATTCGGTCAGTTTGCAGATCCTGCTGATCATGACCGCGCTGAGTTTTATCCCGGCGTTCGTGATGTTGATGACCAGCTTCACGCGGATCATCATCGTGTTCTCGATCCTGCGCCAGGCCCTGGGCCTGCAGCAGACGCCGTCGAACCAGATCCTCACCGGCATGGCCTTGTTCCTGACGCTGTTCATCATGGCGCCGGTGTTCGACAAGGTGAACCAGCAAGCCCTGCAACCTTACCTCGCGGAAAAGCTCAACGCCCAGGACGCCATCGACAAAGCCCAGGGCCCGATCAAGGACTTCATGTTGTCGCAAACCCGCTCCAGCGACCTTGAACTGTTCATGCGCCTGTCCAAGCGTACCGACATCGCCACTCCGGACCAGGCACCCTTGACCATTCTGGTGCCGGCGTTCGTCACCTCCGAATTGAAGACCGCGTTCCAGATCGGCTTCATGATCTTTATCCCGTTTTTGATCATCGACCTGGTGGTGGCGAGCGTGCTGATGGCCATGGGTATGATGATGCTGTCGCCGTTGATCATCTCGTTGCCGTTCAAGATCATGCTGTTTGTGCTGGTGGACGGCTGGGCGCTGATTATTGGCACCCTGGCCGGCAGTTTCGGAGGGGTATAGGGCCATGACCCCAGAAGTCGCCGTCGACCTGTTCCGCGAAGCACTGTGGCTGACCACCCTGATGGTCGCCGTGCTGGTGGTGCCGAGCCTGTTGGTCGGCCTGCTGGTGGCGATGTTCCAGGCGGCCACCCAGATCAACGAACAAACCCTGAGCTTTCTGCCGCGCCTGTTGGTGATGCTGGTGACCCTTATCGTCGCCGGCCCGTGGCTGGTGCAAACCTTCATGGAATACATCCTGCAGTTGTACGGCAGTATTCCGCAGTTGATTGGCTGAGCCGATGCAGTCCTTGCTGGCGTTGACCGACACTCAGATCAGCACCTGGGTGGCCTCGTTCATCCTGCCGTTGTTCCGCGTCACGGCGATGTTGATGGCCATGCCGGTGTTCGGCACCACCCTGGTTCCGCGTCGCGTGCGTTTGTACTTTGCCGTGGCGATCACCGTGGTGATCGTGCCGGGCCTGCCACCGATGCCGCCGGTCAACGCGCTGGACCTCAGCGCCTTGCTGTTGATCGCCGAACAGATCCTGATCGGCGCCATGCTGGGGTTTTCCCTGACCTTGTTTTTCCAAGCCTTTGTGGTGGCCGGGCAAATCATCTCGATCCAGATGGGCATGGGTTTCGCCTCCATGGTCGACCCCACCAACGGCGTGTCGGCGGCAGTGATCGGGCAATTTCTGACCATGCTGGTGACCTTGCTGTTCCTGGCCATGAACGGACACCTGGTGGCGTTCGAGGTGCTGACCGAGAGTTTCACCACCTTGCCGGTGGGCGCAGGCTTGGTGGTCAACCACTTCTGGGAACTGGTGGGGCGCCTCGGTTGGGTACTCGGCGCGGCGCTGTTGCTGGTGTTGCCGGCGATCACGGCGCTGCTGGTGGTCAATATCGCGTTTGGCGTGATGACCCGTGCGGCGCCGCAACTGAACATCTTCTCGATTGGTTTCCCGCTGACCCTGGTGTTGGGCATGGGGATTTTCTGGGTCGGCCTGGCCGACATTCTCAATCAGTATCAACCGCTGGCCACCGATGCCCTGCAGTTCTTACGTGATCTGGCACGGGCGCGCTGAGCCATGGCCGAGAGCGAGAGTGGTCAGGACAAAACAGAAGACCCCACGGAGAAACGTAAAAAGGACTCCAGGGAAAAGGGCGAGATCGCGCGCTCCAAAGAGCTCAACACCTTTGCCACCATGATCGCCGGTGCCGGTGCCTTGCTGATCTACGGCGGGGGCCTGGCGCTGGACTTGCTGGAGATGACGAAACACAACTTCAGCTTGCCTCGCGAAGTGTTGCTCAACCCCGACGCCATGGGCCAGTACCTGCTGCACTCAGGCAAAATCGCCCTATTGGCGGTGCAACCGATCTTGATCACCTTGCTGCTCGCCGCGCTGATCGGCCCCGTTGCCCTCGGCGGCTGGTTGTTTGCCGCGGGCAGCATGGCGCCCAAGTTCAGCCGCATGAACCCGGGCGCTGGGCTCAAGCGCATGTTCTCCGCCAAGGCCCTGATTGAATTGCTCAAGGCCCTGGCCAAGTTTTTCCTGATTCTGTTCGTGGCGTTGGCGGTGTTGTCGTCCGACATAGACGACTTGTTGCGTATCGCCCATGAGCCGCTGGAGTCGGCGATCATCCACAGCGTGCAGGTGGTGGGCTGGAGCGCGCTGTGGATGGCCCTCGGGCTGATCCTGATTGCGGCCGTGGATGCGCCGATCCAGCTGTGGGAAAGCCACAAGAAACTGCTGATGACCAAGCAGGAAGTGCGTGACGAACACAAGGACCAGGAAGGCCGGCCCGAGGTCAAGCAACGCATTCGCCAACTGCAGCGCGAAATGTCCCAGCGCAAGATGATGGCTTCGGTACCCGACGCTGACGTGATCATCACCAACCCGACCCACTACGCCGTAGCGCTCAAGTACGACCCGGAGAAGGGTGGCGCACCGATGCTGTTGGCCAAGGGCAGCGACTTCACCGCCCTGAAAATCCGCGAAATCGCCGTGGCCAACGACATTCTGCTGCTGGAATCGCCGGCGCTGGCGCGCTCGATTTTCTATTCCACCGACCTCGACCAGGAAATCCCCGCCGGGTTGTACCTGGCCGTTGCCCAGGTACTGGCCTACGTTTACCAGATCCGCCAATACCGCGCCGGCAAGGGCAAGCGGCCTGATCCGCTCAAGGATTTGCCGATACCGCCGGATTTGCGCCGCGACACCTGATTCTTCTTTGACCTGTCAACTTTGACAGTAGCCGTTACGCCGCCTTCACTGTTTGATACAGCGATGAGCCGCGCAGCCATGCGCGGCTCGGGAGGCGGTGATGGATAGGGGCACGGTCAGGTGGTTCGATGCGGTCAAGGGCATTGGTTTTATTGCTCGGGATCGGGATGGCAATGCGGTTGCCGTCCAATCGACGAATGTCGAATGCGCTGAAGTCCAGCAAGCGCCTGCCAAGCAGCGCAAACCCCGCAAACGCAAAAAGTCAGGGGATGCATGATCCGCAACATTGCCATACCTACACTCACTGGAAGCCCGCGTCTACCTGTCAACTTTGACAGTAGCCAAAGGGCGCTGCCCGCTGTTTTATTACCCTCCATGCACTGCGCGTATGTAGTAAACGAGATGCAGGGAGAGCGGTTGTGAAGGTGGTTACGGGTACGGTCAGGTATTACGTCTGGCTCAGAGGCGATTGGTTGATCAAGCCCGATGGCGGGGGAGAGGATGTGTTTATCAATGGCAGAGACTGGCGTTGCACTGCGCTGTGGTTTGGCAAGCGCATGGAGTTCCAAATGGTCCATCGACCCGAGGGTATTTATGCGTTGCCCATTAAACGGTGCAACCCAGGTGAGCCGGGTCTCAAGTGAAGGGTAGGGAGTATGGCAATGGCAACTGGCACGGTGAAGTGGTTTAACGCGGAGAAGGGGTTTGGTTTTATTACTCCGGATGATGGGACTCCCGATGTGTTTGCCCATTACTCGGCAATCCAGTCGCAGGGGCACAAAACCCTGGCGGAAAACCAAAAAGTAGAATTTGAAATCACGCAAGGACCAAAAGGCCCACAGGCTGAGAACGTGCGGCCAGTTTAAAAACTGAATCACAGGTGGGACCTGGCTTGCCTGCGATGGCTGACTCACAGCCAATATCCCAGTGGCTGACACACCGCAATCGCAGGCAAGCCAGCTCCCACCCTTGTCCGTATTATCCGCTGCTTGCTTTGCCCGCCATTGTGGCGCCAAGGTGCAGGCGATCAGCCAGTAATTGCGCCAGTTCGATCAACTGCGCAACACCAGTGGTGTACGGAGACTAGAGAGCCGGTTTCCTAGGGGCAACCCCAAATCCTTGTCAGAAATTTCCTCGATAGCCCCGGCTGTACACAGATCAAATGTGGGAGGGGGCTTGCTCCCGATAGCGGTGAATCAGCCAAACATCAGTGCCTGACACTCAGCAATCGGGAGCAAGCCCCCTCCCACATTTGGATTGATTTACACCCGGTGGCCCGGGGTGTTTGTGAGGTTCTCCGGGCCCAAAAGCAAAGTTGGAAGGCTTCTTGCAACCCCGCCTCCAAGTCGCCTTCCAGCGTCAAAACTTTGCTTCAAGGACCCGAGGAATACCGGT
The DNA here is from genome assembly GCF_023127765.1 of Pseudomonas sp. W15Feb34. Taxonomy (NCBI): domain Bacteria; kingdom Pseudomonadati; phylum Pseudomonadota; class Gammaproteobacteria; order Pseudomonadales; family Pseudomonadaceae; genus Pseudomonas; species Pseudomonas sp. W15Feb34. The sequence goes on along the minus strand of NZ_SPKN01000010.1, from coordinate 30,920 downwards.
GGTAGATCGCTCTCAAATGCTCAACACGGCCCGTGGCACCCTGACTGACCTGTCGCGGGGCAATCTGGGTGTGCCGTTGTTGTTGCTGGTGATGCTGGCAATGATGATGTTGCCGATGCCGCCGTTCCTGCTCGATGTGTTCTTCACCTTCAACATTGCCCTGTCTGTCGTCGTGCTGCTGGTCTGCGTGTACGCGCTGCGGCCGCTGGATTTCGCGGTATTCCCGACCATTCTGCTGGTGGCGACCCTGCTGCGCCTGGCGCTGAACGTGGCGTCCACGCGGGTGGTGATGCTTCACGGCCAGGACGGCCATGCCGCTGCCGGTAAGGTGATCCAGGCGTTCGGCGAGGTGGTGATCGGCGGCAACTACGTGGTCGGTATCGTCGTGTTCGCGATCCTGATGATCATCAACTTCGTGGTGGTAACCAAGGGCGCCGGGCGGATTTCCGAGGTGAGCGCGCGGTTTACCCTCGACGCTATGCCCGGTAAGCAGATGGCCATCGACGCCGACCTCAACGCCGGCCTGATCGACCAGAACCAGGCCAAGTCACGCCGGGCGGAAGTCGCCCAGGAAGCCGAGTTCTACGGCTCCATGGACGGTGCCAGCAAATTTGTGCGCGGTGACGCCATCGCCGGCCTGCTGATTCTGTTTATCAACCTGATCGGCGGCATGGCCGTCGGTATCTTCCAGCACGGCATGACCTTCGGTGATGCGGGCAAGGTGTACGCCTTGCTGACCATCGGTGACGGTTTAGTGGCGCAATTGCCATCACTGTTGTTATCGACAGCCGCGGCGATCATGGTTACCCGCGCTTCGGGCTCCGAAGACATGGGCAAGCAGATCAGCCGCCAGATGTTCGCCTCGCCCAAGGCCCTGGCCGTGGCGGCGGGTATCATGGCGATCATGGGCATCGTGCCGGGTATGCCCCACTTCTCGTTCCTGAGCATGGCGGCCCTGGCCGGCGGCGCAGCTTACCTGTTCTGGAAAAAGCAGAACGCGGTCAAGGTCCAGGCCCAGCAAGAGATTGCCCGCCAGCAGGATCTGCTGCCATCCCCGGCCCGCGCCCAGGAAACCAAGGAGCTGGGCTGGGACGATGTGACCCCGATCGACATGATCGGCCTGGAGGTCGGCTACCGCCTGATCCCGCTGGTGGACCGCAACCAGGGCGGGCAATTGCTGGCGCGGATCAAGGGCGTGCGCAAGAAGCTGTCCCAGGACCTGGGCTTTTTGATGCCCACCGTGCATATCCGCGACAACCTCGACCTGGCCCCCAGTGCCTACCGCCTGACCCTGATGGGCGTGATCCTGGCCGAAGCCGAGATCTACCCGGACCGCGAGCTGGCGATCAACCCCGGGCAGGTGTTCGGCACGCTCAACGGCATTACCGCCAAAGATCCGGCTTTTGGCCTGGAAGCGGTGTGGATCGAAGTCAGCCAGCGCAGCCAGGCGCAATCGCTGGGTTACACCGTGGTGGATGCCAGCACCGTGGTTGCCACGCACCTCAACCAGATTCTCTACAAGCACTCCCACGAGCTGATCGGTCATGAGGAAGTCCAGCAATTGATGGGCTTGCTGGCCAAATCCTCACCGAAACTGGCCGAAGAGCTGGTGCCGGGTGTCCTGACACTGTCGCAGTTGCTCAAGGTGCTGCAAGCGCTGTTGGCCGAGCAGGTGCCGGTACGTGACATTCGCAGCATTGCCGAGGCCATCGCCAACAATGCCGCCAAGAGTCAAGATACTGCCGCTCTGGTGGCGGCGGTGCGCGTCGGATTGTCCCGTGCAATCGTGCAAAGCATTGTAGGCATTGAGTCCGAGCTGCCTGTGATCACCCTGGAACCCAGGTTGGAACAAATATTGCTCAATAGTATTCAGAAGGCAGGGCAAGGCCAGGAAGAGGGCGTTTTGCTGGAGCCGAGCATGGCTGAAAAGCTGCAGCGTTCGTTGATCGACGCCGCACAGCGCCAGGAAATGCAAGGCAACCCGGTGATCCTGCTGGTGGCCGGCCCGGTTCGGGCGATGTTGTCGCGGTTTGGACGCCTGGCTGTACCGAATTTGCACGTGTTGGCTTACCAGGAAATTCCTGACAATAAGCAAGTGACTATCGTCGCGACAGTTGGGCCCAATGGCTGAGGTAGTGGGTTATGCAAGTTAAGCGTTTTTTCGCCGCCGATATGCGTCAGGCCATGAAACTGGTCCGTGATGAGCTGGGCGCCGATGCCGCGATTATCGGTAACCGTCGGATTGCCGGCGGTGTCGAGCTGACGGCTGCCCTGGATTACACCCCCCAGGCGCTGGCCCCGCGCGTGCCGAACATGGAACTCGAAGACGAGCTGCGCAAGACCGCCTCGCGCATTGTGTCGGCCCAGGCTGAACTGAGTATGCGTGGCGACAGCGATGCCAGCACCAATCGCCAATTGTTCGCCGGCCTGCCGTTGACCGCCGCCGAGCCGCTGGTAGAGCCGACATTTGTCGAACCGCCGCGTCCAGCCGCGCCCGCCCCGGCTGCTGCTGTCGACCAGCGTGTGTTCGATTCGATGCGCTTTGAACTCAATGGCCTGCGTGAACTGCTGGAAGTGCAGCTGGGCTCGTTGGCCTGGACGCAACTGCAAGGCAGCAAGCCCCAGCAAGCCAACCTGTGGCGCCGCCTGCAACGCATCGGCTTGTCCGGCCCTTTGTCCCGCGACCTGCTGGCCTTGACCGCCGAAGTCGAAGAGCCGCGTCAGGCCTGGCGCATGTTGCTGGCGCACTTGGCGCGCATGATCGCCACCCCGGAAATCGAACCCCTGGAAGAGGGCGGTGTGATTGCCATGGTCGGCCCCGCCGGCATGGGCAAGACCACCACCCTGGCCAAGCTGGCCGCACGCTACGTACTCAAGTACGGCGCACAGAATATCGCCCTGGTGAGCATGGACAGCTACCGCATCGGCGCCCAGGAGCAGCTCAAGACCCTTGGCCGCATCCTCAATGTGCCGGTGACGCACGTCGATCCGGGCCAGTCCCTGGCCAATGCCCTCGACCCGTTGCTGCGCAAGCGCGTGGTGCTGATCGATACCGCCGGCCTGCAAGCCAGCGACCCGGCCCTGCGTATGCAGCTCGAAAGCCTGGCCGGGCGTGGCATCAAGTCGAAAAACTACCTGGTGCTTGCAACCACCAGCCAGAAACAGGTTCTTACCGCCGCGTACCATAGTTACAAACGCTGCGGTCTGGCCGGCTGCATCCTCACCAAGCTCGACGAAACCGCGAGCCTGGGCGAAGTGTTGAGCCTGGCCATCAGTCATGAATTACCGGTCGCCTACCTGACCGACGGGCCGCGGATCCCTGATGATCTGCATCTGCCGCGCCGTCATCAGTTGGTCAGCCGTGCCGTCAGTGTGCAAATGCAAGAAGAGCCTAGCGAGGAAGCGATGGCCGATATGTTCGCCGACCTTTACCACCACCCGGCAAAACGGGTCGGTTGAGGCAGGATGAACACCGTGAAATGTACCTACATCGATGGTCTGCAAGCGTTTCAAGCGGCCAAGCCATGTAGCCTGCGTCTAAGCAAGACAAGGTAAAGAAATAAAATGGGCAGCATGCATCCCGTACAGGTGATCGCGGTGACCGGCGGCAAAGGTGGCGTCGGCAAAACTAACGTGTCAGTGAATTTGTCCCTGGCCCTGGCAGAGCTTGGCCGTCGCGTCATGCTGCTGGATGCTGATTTGGGCTTGGCGAACGTGGACGTTCTGCTGGGGCTGACACCCAAACATACCCTTGCCGATGTGATCGAGGGCCGCTGTGAGCTGCGCGATGTGCTGCTCCAGGGGCCCGGTGGCATTCGTATCGTGCCGGCTGCCTCGGGCACCCAGAGCATGGTGCACCTGAGCCCCGCGCAACATGCCGGGCTGATCCAGGCCTTCAGTGATATCGGCGACAACCTCGATGTGCTGGTGATCGACACCGCCGCCGGGATCGGCGAATCGGTGGTCAGCTTTGTGCGCGCCGCGCAGGAGGTGCTGCTGGTGGTGTGCGACGAACCTACTTCCATCACCGACGCCTATGCTCTGATCAAACTGCTTAACCGTGACTACGGCATGAACCGCTTTCGCGTGCTGGCCAACATGGCCCAGAGCCCGCAGGAAGGGCGCAACCTGTTCGCCAAGTTGACCAAGGTCACGGATCGCTTCCTCGATGTGGCTTTACAATACGTCGGCGCAGTTCCCTATGACGAGTGTGTGCGCAAGGCCGTGCAAAAGCAGCGTGCGGTCTACGAAGCGTTCCCTCGTTCGAAATGCGCACTGGCGTTCAAGGCCATTGCCCAGAAGGTCGATACCTGGCCGTTGCCCGCCAATCCGCGTGGGCATCTGGAGTTTTTCGTCGAGCGTTTGGTGCATCAGACGAGTGCGGGACCGGTGCTATGACATCCAGCGGCTACAACCTTTACAAAAAGTCGGCACGTGACAGCCAGGGCGAATTGATCGAGCGCTATGCGCCTCTGGTCAAGCGCATTGCCTATCACCTGTTGGCGCGCCTGCCGGCGAGCGTGCAGGTCGAAGACTTGATCCAGGCCGGCATGATCGGCCTGCTTGAAGTGTCGACCAAATACGACGCGAGCAAGGGTGCGAGTTTCGAGACGTATGCGGGTATCCGTATTCGTGGCGCAATGCTCGACGAGGTGCGTAAAGGCGATTGGGCGCCGCGTTCGGTACACCGCAATACCCGCATGGTCAGTGATGCAATTCGTGCAATTGAAGCAAAAACCGGTCGTGACGCTAAAGATCATGAAGTTGCGGCCGAACTCCAATTGAGTCTCGACGATTACTACGGGATTTTGAACGATACCTTGGGCAGCCGCCTGTTCAGTTTCGACGACCTTTTACAGGACGGCGAACACGAAGGGCTGCACGAGGACGGCGCGAGTGCACATCTTGAACCGTCGCGCGATCTGGAAGATGAACGTTTCCAGAAAGCGTTGGCGGACGCGATTGCCAACTTGCCGGAGCGTGAGCGCCTGGTGCTGGCGCTGTACTACGACGAAGAGCTGAACCTCAAGGAAATCGGTGAGGTCCTGGGGGTCAGCGAGTCGCGTGTCAGCCAATTGCATAGCCAGTGCGCAGCCCGCTTGCGGGGGCGATTGGGAGAGTGGCGCGCGCGCTGACAGGCAGTGTGGGGACACTGCAGACGCTACCGCGAAACCGCAGGGTTTTGCGGGTGAGTACCGTGGTGCCCTGGGCAGTCCTTTTTGTGTAACGCCTGTTGATTGAAATGGCGCGTCCAGGTGCTGGGCGCGTTTAAGACTGCTTGGAGGTCGAATTGGACAAGAACATGAAAATCCTCATCGTTGATGACTTCTCAACGATGCGGCGGATCATTAAAAACCTGTTGCGTGACCTTGGGTTCACCAACACGGTCGAGGCGGATGACGGCATTACGGCGATTCCGATCCTCAACAGTGGCAGCATCGACTTTCTGGTAACCGACTGGAACATGCCGGGTATGACTGGTATCGACCTGCTGCGCCACGTGCGCGCCGATGAAAAGTTGCGCAGCCTGCCTGTGCTGATGGTGACCGCCGAAGCCAAGCGTGAACAGATCATCGAAGCCGCCCAAGCCGGGGTCAACGGTTACGTGGTCAAGCCATTCACGGCGCTGGCCTTGAAAGAGAAGATTGAAAAAATCTTCGAACGCATCGGTCATTGATGTCGCCACGGGGGAGCTATGGAGCATAACGAAACGTCACAGGGCGACTTTGAGTCGACCCTGAAAAAACATGCTCACCAGTTGGTCGACAGCCTGGAAAAAGGCCAGTTCGCCGATGCGGTGCAGTTGATCCATGAGCTTAACCAGACCCGTGACCGCGGCCTGTACCAGGAAGTGGGCAAGCTCACACGCGAGCTGCACAGTGCGATCGTCAATTTCCAGATTGACCCGCGCATGCCCCAGGCCGAAGAAATTTCCCAGATCACCGACGCCACTGAACGCCTGTCGTATGTGGTCAGGCTGACCGAGGCCGCTGCCAACCGCACCATGGACCTGGTGGAAAACGCCACGCCTCTGGTCAACGGCATGGCCAGCGAAGCCCAGGCCCTGAGCCTTGACTGGGGCCGCTTCATGCGCCGTGAAGTGGGCGCTGAGGAATTTCGTGAGTTGGCGCGTCGGGTCGACGGTTTCCTGTCGCGCAGCGAGCAAGAGAACCGCACGGTGGCCAGCAACCTCAACGACATCCTGCTGGCCCAGGATTACCAGGACCTCACCGGCCAGGTGATCAAGCGCGTGACCCAGTTGGTCACCGAAGTGGAAAGCAACTTGCTCAAATTGGTGCTGATGGCCGGCCAGGTCGACCGTTTTGCCGGCATCGAACACGACCGCGAAGCGATCCTCTCGGAAAAAGATCCACAAAAACATCTCGCCAAGGGTGAAGGTCCGCAGATTCATGCCGATAAACGTGAAGACGTTATGTCAGGTCAGGATGACGTAGATGACCTGTTATCCAGTTTAGGCTTCTAAGGAGCACACCCATGAGCTTCGGCGCCGATGAAGAAATCCTTCAGGATTTCCTTGTAGAGGCCGGCGAAATTCTAGAGCAACTGTCCGAGCAACTGGTCGAGCTGGAAAGCCGACCGGATGATGCGAACCTGCTCAATGCAATTTTTCGCGGTTTTCACACTGTAAAAGGGGGCGCCGGCTTCCTCCAGCTCCATGAACTGGTGGAGTGCTGCCACATCGCCGAGAACGTGTTCGACATCCTGCGCAAGGGTGAGCGTCACGTTGATTCGGAATTGATGGACGTGATTCTCGAAGCACTGGATGCGGTCAACGGCATGTTCAGCCAGGTGCGTGAACGTGCGCCGATCACGGCGGCTACCCCGGAACTGCTGGCCGCCCTGGCGCGCCTGGCTGAACCGGCTGCCGCTGCGCCGGTTGCGCAAGCGGCGCCTGAGCCGGTGGTAGAAGCCGAGCCGGACGTGACCGACAGCGAGTTCGAACAGCTGCTCGACTCGCTCAATGCGGTCAAGGCCGAAGCCGAAGGCCCGGCGGCGCCTGTCGCCACGCCGACCAGCGAAGACATTACCGACGCAGAATTCGAATCCTTGCTCGACCAGTTGCATGGCAAGGGCCAGTTCGCGGCCGATGCCGTGGCCCCTGTGGCGCCGCCGCAAGTGCCGGATGCCAATGCCAGCACCGACATTACCGACGATGAGTTCGAAGCACTGCTCGACCAACTGCATGGCAAAGGCACCTTTGTGGCCGAAGCCCTGCCGGAAGTCGCGGCCACGGCTGCCGCCCCGACCACCAAGGCTGGGCCTGCCGACGACGGGCTGATCTCCGATCACGAGTTCGAAGCGCTGCTGGACGAGCTGCACGGTAAAGGCAAGTTCACCGAAGTGGCCCCGGCTGCCGCCGCAGCGGTCGCCACTGCCGCACCGGCGGCTGCCAAAGCGCCTGCGCCAGTCGCCAAACCGGCACCCGCGCCGGCACCTGCCCGTGCAGCGGCACCGGCCGCGGCGGAAAAGCCCGCCAGTGAAGCCGAAACCACCGTGCGCGTCGATACCGCACGCCTGGACGACATCATGAACATGGTCGGCGAACTGGTGCTGGTGCGTAACCGTCTGGTGCGCCTGGGCCTGAACAGCGGCGACGAAGCCATGCAAAAGGCCGTGTCGAACCTCGATGTGGTCACCGCCGACTTGCAAACCGCCGTGATGAAAACGCGGATGCAGCCGATCAAGAAAGTCTTTGGCCGCTTCCCGCGCCTGGTCCGCGATCTGGCGCGCCAGCTCAAGAAAGAAATCAACCTGGAACTGGTGGGCGAAGAAACCGACCTGGATAAAAACCTGGTCGAGGCCCTCGCCGACCCGCTGGTCCACTTGGTGCGCAACGCTGTCGACCACGGGGTAGAAACCCCGGAAGAACGCGAAGCCGCCGGCAAGTCGCGTAACGGCAAAGTGATTTTGGCGGCGGAGCAAGAGGGCGACCACATCCTGCTGTCGATCACCGATGACGGCAAAGGCATGGACCCGACCATCTTGCGCAATATCGCGGTCAAGCGCGGCGTGATGGACAAGGACGCCGCCGACCGCCTGACTGACACCGAGTGCTACAACCTGATCTTCGCCCCGGGCTTCTCGACCAAGACCGAGATTTCCGACGTGTCCGGCCGTGGCGTCGGCATGGACGTGGTGAAAACCAAGATCAGCCAGCTCAACGGCTCGATCAACATCTACTCGACCAAGGGCCAGGGCTCCAAGATCGTCATCAAGGTGCCGTTGACCCTGGCGATCATGCCGACCCTGATGGTGATGCTGGGCAACCAGGCGTTCGCTTTCCCGCTGGTCAACGTCAACGAAATTTTCCACCTCGACCTGTCGCGCACCAACGTGGTGGACGGCCAGGAAGTGGTGATCGTGCGCGACAAGGCATTGCCATTGTTCTACCTCAAGCGTTGGCTGGTGGCGTCGGCCAAGCATGAAGAGCAGCGTGAAGGCCATGTGGTGATTCTGTCCGTGGGCACCCAGCGCATCGGCTTTGTGGTCGATCAACTGGTGGGCCAGGAAGAAGTGGTGATCAAGCCTTTGGGCAAGATGCTGCAGGGCACCCCGGGCATGTCGGGCGCGACCATTACCGGTGACGGTCGGATCGCGTTGATTCTCGATGTTCCAAGCATGCTCAAGCGTTACGCCGCACGGCGTATTTGATTCTGGTGGGGCAGGGCGGTCATGCCCGCCCCACCTAACGGAGTGTTTATGGCAGTCAAGGTCCTGGTGGTGGACGATTCGGGTTTCTTCCGCCGCCGCGTCTCGGAAATTCTTTCCGCCGATCCAACGATCCAGGTGGTCGGCACGGCCACCAACGGTAAAGAGGCGATCGATCAGGCCATCGCGTTGAAGCCGGACGTGATCACCATGGACTACGAGATGCCAATGATGGACGGCATTACCGCCGTGCGTCACATCATGCAGCGCTGCCCCACCCCGGTATTGATGTTCTCGTCGCTGACTCACGAAGGCGCACGGGTGACCCTCGACGCGCTGGATGCCGGCGCGGTGGACTTTCTGCCGAAGAATTTCGAAGACATCTCGCGCAACCCCGACAAGGTCAAGCAGATGCTGTGCGAGAAGGTGCACAGCATTTCCCGCAGTAACCGTCGTAGCCTGTTCAGTGCACCTGCGCCGGCACCTGCGCCTGCGCCCGTAGCGGCTGCACCGACCTCATCGTTTGCACGCCCGGCCCCTGCGCCGGTGGCTCGGCCTGCGGTGGCGCCGGTACGTGCCGCCGCTGCACCGAGCACCCATTCGCCAGCGCCCAAGCGCAAGGCTTACAAGCTGGTTGCCATCGGTACCTCCACCGGCGGCCCGGTGGCCTTGCAGCGGGTGTTGACCCAGCTGCCGGCCAACTTCCCGGCGCCGATTGTGCTGGTGCAGCACATGCCCGCGGCGTTCACCAAGGCGTTCGCCGAGCGCCTGGACAAGCTGTGCCGGATCACCGTCAAGGAAGCCGAGGATGGCGACATCCTGCGTCCTGGCCTGGCGCTGCTGGCGCCGGGTGGCAAGCAGATGATGGTGGACGGCCGTGGTGCGATCAAAATCCTGCCGGGCGACGAGCGCTTGAACTACAAGCCGTGTGTGGATATCACCTTCGGTTCGGCGGCCAAATCCTACGGTGACAAAGTTCTGGCGGTGGTGCTCACCGGCATGGGCGCCGATGGCCGTGAAGGCGCACGCCTGCTCAAGCAAGGTGGCAGCGCCATCTGGGCCCAGGACGAAGCCAGCTGTGTGATCTATGGCATGCCCATGGCCATCGTCAAGGCTGACCTGGCTGACGCGGTCTACAGCCTGGACGACATCGGCAAGCATCTGGTGGAGGCCTGCCTCTGATGGATGTCTTGAGCCTGATCGGGATCACCATGGCATTTGTCGCCATCATCGGCGGCAACTACCTCGAAGGCGGCCACCTCGGCGCCCTGGCCAATGGCCCGGCGGCGCTGATCGTGATTGGTGGCACCGTGGGCGCGGCGCTGTTGCAGTCGCCGCTGAGCTCGTTCAAGCGGGCCATGCAGATCCTGGTGTGGATCATTTTCCCGCCACGGGTCGACCTGCCCGGCGGCATCGACCGCGTGGTCAACTGGAGCCTCACTGCCCGCAAGGAAGGTTTGCTGGGCCTGGAAGGCGTGGCCGATGCCGAGCCCGACAGCTACGCACGCAAGGGCCTGCAATTGCTGGTGGACGGCGCTGAGCCGGAAGCGATCCGCAGCATCCTGGAGGTGGATTTCTACACCCAGGAAAGCCGTGACATCAATGCGGCCAAAGTCTTTGAAAGCATGGGTGGCTACGCGCCGACCATCGGCATCATCGGCGCGGTGATGGGCCTGATCCACGTGATGGGCAACCTGGCTGATCCTTCGCAACTGGGCAGCGGTATTGCCGTGGCGTTTGTGGCGACCATCTACGGCGTGGCCAGTGCCAACCTGGTGCTGTTGCCGGTGGCCAGCAAGCTCAAGTCAATTGCCATGCGCCAGTCGCGTTATCGCGAAATGCTGCTTGAAGGCATCCTCTCGATTGCCGAGGGCGAGAACCCGCGCTCCATCGAATTGAAGCTCCAGGGCTTCATGGATTGATGGGGAGGAACCGCCTGTGAGCCGTCGCCGTCGCGAGCCTGAAGAACATGTCAACCACGAGCGCTGGCTGGTGTCCTACGCGGACTTCATCACCTTGTTGTTTGCGTTTTTCGTGGTGATGTATTCGATTTCGTCGGTCAACGAAGGCAAGTACAAGATCATTTCCCAGGCACTGGTGGGCGTGTTCAACGATACCGAGCGTGCGCTCAAGCCGATTCCCATCGGTGACGAGCGGCCCAAGACCGTCACCCCGGCCAAGCCGCTGGTTAACGACAGCGATGAGATCGCTGCCGGTGTCGGCGGCACCAGTGACCCGCTCAAAAGCATCGCCGATGACATCAGTGCCGCCTTTGGTGACCTGATCAGTTCCAATCAGATGACCGTACGCGGCAACGAGTTGTGGGTGGAGATCGAACTCAACTCCAGCCTGTTGTTTGCCAGTGCCGATGCGTTGCCCAGTGACCAGGCGTTCACCATCATCGACAAGGTGGCGGCGATCCTTAAACCGTTTGAAAACCCGATCCATGTGGAAGGCTTCACCGACAATTTTCCCATCAGCACCGCGCAGTACCCGACCAACTGGGAACTGTCATCGGCCCGTGCATCGAGCATCGTGCGCATGTTGGCCATGCAGGGTGTGAACCCTCAGCGGCTGGCGTCGGTGGGCTATGGTGAATTCCAGCCGGTGGCCAATAACGCCACGGTGGAAGGGCGGGCACGCAACCGCCGGGTGGTGCTGGTGGTGTCGCGCAACCTGGATGTACGTCGCAGCCTGACCGGCACCGGCACGGCCAATGCAACACCGGATGCGGCGTTGAAGCGCGCTGGCACACAAACTGCACCGGCCCCTGTAAAGTCGCCGGTTCGGGCAAGCGCCGTCAATTCTCCGTCACCGGCTCAATAACCTTATGCCATGTCTCGGTCGCGCCTGTGCCCGCCGGGAGGAACCAACCGAATGAGAGTCTGGGCAGTTGCCAATCAAAAGGGTGGAGTGGGCAAGACCACCACCTCCATCGCCTTAGCCGGCTTGCTGGCCGAAGCGGGCAAGCGTGTGGTCGTGGTCGACCTCGACCCCCACGGTTCCATGACCAGCTATTTCGGCTACGACCCGGATGCGCTGGAACACAGCTGCTATGACCTGTTCCTGCACAAGGGCAGCGTGCCGGCGGATTTGCCCGGGCAATTGCTGCTGCCCACCAGCAACGAGAGCATTTCGCTGTTGCCGTCGAGCACCGCGCTGGCCACCCTTGAGCGCCAGTCGCCGGGGCAGAGCGGCCTGGGCCTGGTGATCGCCAAGACCCTGGCGCAGCTGTGGCAGGATTTCGACTACGCGATCATCGACAGCCCGCCGTTGCTGGGCGTGCTGATGGTCAACGCCCTGGCGGCCAGCCAACAATTGGTGATCCCGGTACAAACCGAGCACCTGGCGGTCAAGGGCCTGGAACGCATGGTCAGCACCCTGGCGATGATCAACCGTTCGCGCAAACAGGCGCTGCCGTTCAGCATCGTGCCGACGTTGTTCGACCGCCGTACCCAGGCATCCCTCAGCACTTTGCGTGTATTGCGCGATGCCTATCCGGACACCATCTGGAACGGCTACATCCCCGTGGATACGCGCCTGCGTGATGCCAGCCGTGCGGGGCTCACGCCGTCGCAGTTCGATGGCAAGAGCCGTGGTGTGCTGGCCTACCGTGCGTTGCTCAAGCATCTGCTGTCGCAGCAGCTTGTGGCGCAGGTGGCGTGATGAACCGTCCTGTCGAATACAAGACCCGGCCGCAGCTGGCGCTGGAATCCTACCTGGACGCGCTGCTGCAGGATGCGACTGACGAAGCGCTGCCGGAACCGATTCTGGTACTTGAGCCTGCTGTCGAGCCTGACACTACGCTGGACGATTTCCAGCAGGCCGTCATGGAAGAGCAGGCGCGCGATGCGCAGGTGGTGGAGGCTCCAGTCGTGGTGCCGATCACCCCTGCGGTGGTGGCGCCGATGGTGGTCGAACCGGTGGTGGACGTGCACCTGCCGCCGAGTATCACGCCACCGCCGGTAACCGGTGACGGCCGCCCGGCGTGGGCGGCCGAGCCGTTCGAGTGCCTGCTGTTCGACGTCGCCGGCTTGACCCTGGCAGTGCCGCTGGTGTGCCTGGGCTCGATCTATTCTTTGGAAGGCCAGGAGCTGACACCGCTGTTTGGTCAGCCGGAGTGGTTTCTCGGCATCCTGCCCAGCCAGGCCGGCAACCTCAAGGTGCTGGACACCGCGCGCTGGGTGATGCCCGACCGCTACCGCGACGATTTCCGCCAGGGCCTGCAATACGTGATTTCGGTGCAGGGCTACGAATGGGGGCTGGCGGTGCATCAAGTCAGCCGCTCGTTGCGCCTGGACCCCAATGAAATCAAATGGCGCAGCCACCGCGGCCAGCGCCCCTGGCTGGCGGGCACCGTGATTGAGCACATGTGCGCATTGCTGGATGTCGCTGAACTGGCCGAGTTGATTGCCAGCGGTGCGGTCAAGGCGATGCCACAGAACAAACGTAGTTGATTGAACAATAAGGGCCGTGCGGTTGCGCGGCGCAATAGCATACACGCCGTCGATAGCGGCATTTGAAGGGGTTACACGAATGAACAAGTCAGCGTCCGCACAAGGTTTGGATGATCCGATCCTGCAATGGGTTACCTTCAAACTCGACAACGAGACCTACGGCATCAACGTGATGCGCGTGCAGGAAGTGCTGCGCTACACCGAGATCGCTCCGGTACCGGGTGCACCGAGCTATGTGCTGGGCATCATCAATCTGCGTGGCAATGTGGTGACAGTCATCGACACCCGCCAGCGTTTTGGCCTGGACACGGTTGAAGTCAGCGACAACACCCGTATTGTGATCATCGAAGCCGACAAGCAAGTGGTCGGGATCATGGTCGACAGCGTGGCCGAAGTGGTTTACCTGCGCCAATCGGAAGTGGAAACCGCACCGAATGTCGGTAACGAAGAATCGGCCAAGTTCATCCAGGGCGTGTGCAACAAGAACAACGAACTGCTGATCCTGGTTGAGCTGGACAAGATGATGAGCGAAGAAGAGTGGTCGGAACTGGAGAGCATCTGATTGTTCCTTGAGGCAGCGGTGATTGTCCTGGCCCTGTTGTGGGCCGGGACCTTGGCGTTTGTACTGCGCTATATGCGTCAGCAACGGGAATTGGCCTTGCAACAGGCCGAACGCGATGCCGTGCGTGATCGGCGCATTCTGGAGCTGGTCAAGCGCGTGGATCATTACCAGCAGAGTGCGGTGCGGGTCGGCGATGAAGTGCATGAACTGCGCGCGATTCTCGGGCCTTTGCCGGATAAGCTGGTGCAATTGGAACAGCGCGACCCTTCGAACCTGTCCTTTGCCCAGGCGGCCAAGCTGGTGGGGATGGGGGCGACGGTGGACGAACTGACCCAGTCGTGCGGCTTGACCCAGGCCGAGGCGCAGTTGATGAGCAAATTGCACAAGAGCTGATTCGGTTGGTCAGGTTCAATGTAGGAGCGAGCTTGCTCGCGAAAAACCTCAACATGACGCGTGCTTCCTGCATAAACACGGCGCCTATGGGTTTCTCGCGAGCAAGCTCGCTCCTACAGTGGACATTGGAGGTTGCCCCCTCCCACCTGTTGATCATCAGTCAATTTTTCTCCAGCCACAGACTTTTCCCGTTCTCCAAGGGTCAACATCCTTCAAGCACCTTGACCCAGGAGATACCCTCAAATGACTACCCCCAAAGCCCTGTTGATCCTTCACGGCAAACAAGCCCTGAACGAGGACGTGCGTGCCGCCGTGCTGGCCCGACGTGAGCAGGGTTGGGAGTTGGCGGTGCGGGTGACGTGGGAGGGTGGTGATGCCCAGCGGCTGGTCGATGAAGCCCTGGCTGACGGCTACACCCATATCATCGCCGGCGGCGGCGACGGTACGCTGCGCGATGTGGCCGAGGCCATGGCGCTGGCCAAGGCCGACGCCAGCCTGGTGTTGATGCCCCTGGGCACCGCCAATGACTTTGCCAAGGCCGCGGGCGTGCCGTTGGAACCGGCCGGCGCCCTGGCGTTGCTTGACGTCGAGCCCAAGGCCATCGACCTCGGCCAGGTGGGCGGGCAGATCTTCCTGAACATGGCCACCGGCGGTTTCGGTAGCCAGGTCACGGCCAACACCTCCGAAGACCTGAAGAAAGTCCTAGGCGGCGCCGCCTACCTGTTCACCGGTTTGTCGCGCTTCAGTGAATTGAAGGCCGCCTACGGGGAGCTGGAAGGCCCGGATTTCCACTGGAAAGGCGAGCTGCTCGCGCTGGGTATCGGCAACGGTCGCCAGGCCGGTGGCGGGCATGTCCTGTGCCCCGGCGCATTGGCCGATGATGGATTGCTCGACGTCAGCATCCTGCCAGCCCCCCAGGAAGTGGTCGGCACCCTGCGTGAATTGATGAACAATGGCTGGGGGCTGGACACCATGTTCGTTCGCGCACGTCTGCCATGGGTCAATATCAAGGTCGCCCAAGGCTTGTACATCAACCTCGATGGCGAGCCGCTGGAAGGCGACGACCTGCATTTCGAAGCGTTGCCCAAGGCGCTTCGCGTGCATCTGCCGCTGGGTTCGCCGTTAGTCGTCCAGGCTGATGATTTGCTCACGCACGGCGAATAACACCAGGCCCGCCACGTCGAAAATCTGCAAGCGCTTCATGATCTGCGAGCGATGGGCCTCTACGGTTTTGATGCTCAGACCCAGGCCCTGGGCGATTTCCCGGGTGGACTTGCCACGTACGATCAAACGCAAAATCTCCAGTTGCCGCGCCGTCAGATTATGGCTGTGGGCAACGGGGGCGCTGGGGCTCTGGCTGCGGATCAGCGCCTGGTTGATCACCGTGTGGGCGATGGCGGGGCTCAGGTAGCGTTCGTTGTTACGCAGGGCCAGCAGCGCATGTTCCAGCTCGTTGGCGGTGGTGTCCTTGAGCAGGTAGCCGTGGGCTCCGGACTCCAGCGCGCGCATGATCAGGTCTGGTTCGGTGTGCATCGACAGAATCAGCACCTTGCAGTTGGGGTAAAAGCGCTTGAGTTGCTGCAAGGCATCCAGCCCACCGGTGTGCCGCATCGACAGATCGAGCAGCACGATATCCGGCTGCAAGGCGCTGTATTGCGCCAGCAGTTGTGCGCCATCGCTGGCTTCGCCGATGACGCTGTAGCCGGGAATATCCAG
This sequence comes from Pseudomonas sp. W15Feb34, assembly GCF_023127765.1. Taxonomy (NCBI): domain Bacteria; kingdom Pseudomonadati; phylum Pseudomonadota; class Gammaproteobacteria; order Pseudomonadales; family Pseudomonadaceae; genus Pseudomonas; species Pseudomonas sp. W15Feb34. The sequence goes on along the minus strand of NZ_SPKN01000010.1, from coordinate 15,122 downwards.
AATCAGCGCACGCACACCGGCGCGAATCAGTGCGTGGTCATCCACCAGGAGTAAATTGCAGGTCACTCGAGAACCTTAGGGGCGCTGGCCCGTTCGAGAGCGCGGGGCGCCCAGGGGAAAAGTGCGTTGATACGGGTGCCGTTGCCAGGCTGGCTGCTGATGGAAAAGGTGCCCCCCAGCTGGTGTGTCCGTTCGCACATACCGGCCATGCCCCGTTGGCCTTCCCGGCCCGGGTCGGGGGCAGGCGAGAACCCCTGGCCGTCATCGCAGATCATCAGCGACAGGCCTTCAGGCAGGCGTTGCAGGCGCACCAGCAGGTTGCGCGCCTTTGCATGGCGAAGCATGTTGGTCACCGCTTCCTGGGTGATGCGAAAGGCCGCCACGGCCACTTCTTCGGGGATGCCGGTGAGCCGTTGCTGACACTCCAGGCTCCAACACACCTGGGTGTTTTCCAGGGTCTTGAGCAGGTGCGCGCGCAGGCTGGCTTCCAGGCCCAGGCTGGTCAGTTGGCGGGGGTTGAGGATGGCGCAGACGTCGCGCACCTTGGCCAGGGTTTCATTGAGCGTATTGCACAGCACCGTGCAATGGGTGTTCAGGTCCGGGGGCAGGCGGCGCTGCAACCATTCGCTTTGCAGTTTGGCGGCGGTCAGCAGTTGGCCGATATCGTCATGCAGTTCGCGGCTGAGCCGGTGGCGTTCGTTCTCCTGCACTTGCAGCAAGCGGTCGGCCAGCTCCTGGGGCTCGAACTTGATGGCTTTGCGCGAATTCCACTGTTGCAGCCCCACCACCACCAGCGTGGCGAAGTTGAGCAGCAGGATCGGCAACGGCAGCGGCGCGTCCTGCAGATAGGCCCACAGGCTGCCCAGCAATGAGCACAGGCACAGCGCAAGGGTGAGTCGGCGCACATGGCTGCGGGACACGGACCTGGCGATAAGTGACTTGAAACTCGCGTACATAGCGGATGGAGCCAATGAGGGTTCACTGCGGTGAGGCCGGTTGACCGGGCTCTGTTTGGAGTGCGCTGCCAAATCGTCTTTAAGCATGTTGAAGTTAAATCACTTCGAGCGGGGCATAGTACCACCCCGCTTACCGTTGGTCGCCTGATTGGTTTATGGCCCACACAAATACTCTGGCCGTTAATCCCAGAGTTGAAAGCGGAAAGTTGTATTAACGAAGTTGGTTTGTATAATTATTACATTGATGGCTAATTAATATTTTCCCATTGCGTCCAAGCCGGTCGTTTTTAGATAACTCGGCAGTTAAATACGACCTGCACGACGCTCACGACCCATGATGCAGATGCTGCGGCGGTGTACGGCTCAAATCCTTTTGCGGGATCTGCAAGGCAACCGTTGCGATCAATGAAGTTTGCTCGCTGTCATCCAGGCTCAGTTCACCGGTGCGGGTGTCGATCAGTTCCAGTTGCCAGGCCAGCAGGGTCAGGCAGTCATGCAGCGCGTCCAGCGCCTCGTCATGCAACTGCAGAGGGCTTTGGGCATTGGCGATCAGATTTTGCAGATGCCCCGAGAACTCGCTGATTGCCTGCAGCGCCAGGCCATCGGCTTTTTCAGCCAGTTTGGCCAAGCTGGCTTTCATGCAGTCGATGGCGTCGCTGTCGTTGCGGATCAAATGCAGATGGCTCAAACACTCTTCGGATTTGCCCAGAAGCAGTTGAGCCTCGCCCAGAAACGCGAGAAGTGCTGTTTGCCATTCGTTTGCGCTATTCATCATGCAAGTCTCCGCAACGTAAGGTCGGGTGATGAGATGTCGCACCGGGTGAATGGCTTAAAACTAGCGCTGAAATACGACTTGGACTTGTAGGTCGCTTCCGATGTTTCAGTAGGACGTTTATTGAAATGCTCACGAAAGTCGTATGTAGCCCCTGGGGTGCGGGATGACACGACTTCAGTTGCCGATACGTGAGTGCCTGAAAGGCCCGTGGGCCAAGGGCTGGGGATGGCAAACAAAAGCCTGACTCCATTCATGCAATGAGAATGGCGTCACATTAATGGCTATTAGATATCGCGAATATCAGGTTGGGCCTGATTGCGTATAGGGGAACCCCCTATATGGTGGAACTGCACGTCGGTTCGACTGTCGCGCACGGCGCCTTGAAGCAGTATTAAGGGCCGAAGCAGTAAAGCATGATGTCAGTGTGACATCAATGGATTTACATGGCATTTTATTGGGGTCAAGGTCCGGCGCTTGCCGCCGATAATGTACCTATACGACTGCACACCCTCTCAACGCGCCTGCGGCGTGTACACCAGGAGCTTTTAATGGCCGGCATTCTCGACACGGTAGATCAACGCACGCAATTGGTGGGTGAGAATCGCCTGGAAATTCTCATGTTCCGCCTCTTCGGTCGGCAGTTGTTCGCGATCAACGTGTTCAAAGTGCAGGAAGTGCTGCAGTTACCCAAGCTGACCCTGATGCCCCAGCGCCACCCATTCGTGTGCGGGGTGGTCAACCTGCGGGGCCAGACCTTGCCGGTGATCGACTTGTCCCAGGCCATCGGTATGCGCCCTTTGGTGCCGGGGCCCAACAGCACCATCATCGTCACCGAATACAACCGTTCGGTGCAGGCGTTTCTGGTGGGCGGCGTTGACCGCATCGTCAACATGAACTGGGAAGCCATCCTGCCGCCGCCGACCAGCGCCGGTCGCCAGCACTACCTTACTGCCATCAGCAAGGTCGATGACCAGTTGGTGGAAATCATCGACGTGGAAAAAGTCCTCGCCGAGATCGTGCCCTATAACGCCAAGGTCTCGCGGGAAAAACTCGAAGACCCGGTGCTCGAACGTGCCCGTGGTCGCGAAGTGCTGCTGGTGGACGACTCCAACGTGGCCCTGTCGCAGTTGCGCGATACCCTGGGACAGTTGGGGGTGAAGATGCACATCGCCAGCGACGGTCTCAAGGCGTTGAACATGCTCAAAGCCTGGGCCGACAGCGGCCAGGTGATGACCGACAAGCTGCTGATGATCTTCACCGACGCCGAAATGCCCGAGATGGACGGCTACCGCCTCACCACCGAAATCCGCAACGACCCGCGCCTGCGCGGCCTCTATGTGGTGCTGCACACCTCGCTGTCGGGCAGCTTCAATGAGTCAATGGTGAAAAAGGTCGGCTGCGATAATTTCCTCTCCAAATTCCAGCCGGACAAGCTGGTGGATGTGGTGCGCGAGCGACTGATGTTGGACGAAGTGCCCGCCTGACTTTAGGATGACACTTTGTTTCCCAGGAAGGCAGGCCCATGCTTCGTCTCAGCGCGTTGTACCGTTACCCCCTCAAATCCGGCAAGGCCGAAGCCTTGCAGCACATCGGCCTGGATAAACTCGGCCTGCAAGGGGATCGACGTTGGATGCTGGTGGACGAAGCCAGTGGGCGGTTCCTGACGCAGCGGGCGGTGGCGAAGATGAGCCAACTGTCGGCGCTGTGGAACGACGCGGGCGGCCTGACCTTGAGTTCGCCGGGCTACTCATCGTTGGAGGTGGCGTTGCCGGAGGGTGCCAGTGAACTGCGCGGCGTGACCATCTGGCGCGACGCCCTGCGCGTACCCGATGCTGGCGATGAGGCGGCCGCCTGGGTCAGCGAGTTTATCGGCAAGCCTACGCGCCTGGTGCAGCTTCCCCTGGAACGTGCGCGCACCACCGAAGCCGGCTACGGCAAGGATGACGACAAGGTCGGCTTTGCCGACGGCTACCCGCTGTTGCTGATCGGCCAAGGCTCCCTGGATGACTTGTGTGAGAAGATCGGCCGCCCGATGGAGATGCTGCGTTTTCGTCCCAACCTGGTGATCGAAGGCGCCCAAGCCTTTGCCGAGGATGGCTGGAAGCGCTTGCGCATCGGCGATGTGGAGTTCCGGGTGGTCAAGCCGTGCTCGCGTTGCATCCTCACCACCATTGATCCCCGCACCGGCGAGCGCAGCCCCGACCGCGAACCCTTCGCGACGCTGGAGACCTATCGCAAGACCGAGAAGGGCGCGATGTTCGGCCAGAACCTGGTCAACGATGGCATCGGCCACTTGGAAGTCGGGATGCCGGTGACGGTCCTGGAATAAAAAATGCCCGTCTCGCTGGAGACGGGCATTTTTGTTTACCGGTGATACTTAGCCGCGGTATTCACACAGGTAAGCGGTGTCTACGGCGACCTTCAACTGGAACTTGCTGTTGGCCGGTACGTTGAACTGGCTGCCGGCGGCGAAGGTTTCCCACTCGGCGTCGGGCAGTTTGACGATCAGTGCGCCGCAGACCACATGCATGATTTCACGCTGGGCGGTACCGAATTCGTATTCACCCGGAGCCATCACGCCGATGGTCGCCGGACCTTCTGCAGTGCCGAAAGCGATCGACTTGACGGTGCCGTCGAAGTACTCGTTGACTTTGAACATGGGTGAATCCTCGGAAAAAGGGTCTGGAAAGGTCGGCCAGTATGCCCAAGCCCACGGGAGCTGCCTAGACCGGCAAAATCAACGGTAACAGGCGTGCGGTGTTACGCGCGTCTTCCAGGGCGCGATGCTGTTGGCCATTGAACTGCATCCCCGCCAATTGCAGCGCACCATTGAGCCCCAGTGGTTTGTCCAGGCGCCGGGCCTTGGCAAAGCGTTGCTTGAGGTTCACATGGGGCGTTTGCCCCAGGGCGCTGGACAGGCCATGGCGCTGCCATTCGAGTTCAAGTTGCACGCGATCGTAATCACCCCAGCTGGCCCAGCCTTCCAGGCGTGCCTGGTGCTGGCCCAGCCAGCGCTCGAACAGCGGCCACACCTCGGTGATCGGTGTGGCTGCGTCGATATTGGCTTGGGTGATATGGGTCAGCTTGCGGCAAAAGGGCGTCAGCAACGGCCGTCGCAGTGGCCGCACAAAGCGCTGAAAGTGATCCAGTTCGCGGCCCTGGCGGTTGACCAGGCTGGCGCCGATCTCGATGACTTCCATCTCCGTCACGGGCCAACCGCCGTCATCCGTTGTGGCTTCAAGGTCAATAATCAGCCAATGAGGCATGGTGCAGGTTCCCGTACTCGTCCCTTTCTGATGGGGATAGAGCGTAGCCCGGCCCTGTAGTTCCGCCTAGGGCGTTATTCGATCTGTAGCAAAACCTGACGATTGCGCACCTGATCGCCCGCCATGACCTGCACCGCCTTGACGATGCCGTCGATCCCGGCCTTCAGCGGGTGCTCCATTTTCATCGCTTCGAGCACCAGCAACAGTTGGCCTTTGGTGACTGTGTCGCCGACGCTGACCTGGATATCGACAATGGCGCCATCCATCGGCGCCTTGACCGTGCCACTGCTGGCATCCACCTGGCGGCTGGCGACCTGCTGGGTGCGGTTGGTCACCTTCACGCCGGGCAGCCACAGTTGGGTATCGTCGATGTAGTAGGCGGTACGCCGCCGGATGCCGTTGAGCACCCAGGTGGCCCAGCGACCGTCGATGGTGAGTTGCAGGTCGTCGGCACTCACGGTGTGGGTTTGGCCATTGACCTCCAGGCGGTAGGTGCACGGCACATTGGCGGTGTTGCGCCATCCCGCCAGGCCTTGGGGATGCTGGTCGGCGCTGTGCCGGTAAAACAGCGCTGCGGCCAGGCTGAGCTGTTCAGTCGATGGCGCCTGGGGCGGTAGCTGGCCGAAGCGTTCGGCGATAAAGGCGGTGCTGAACTCGCCGGCGATAAAATCCGGCTGCTTGAGCAAATCAACCAAAAACCGCTGATTGGTGGTGACACCCAGTAGCACGGTGTCTTCCACTGCCCGCAGCAACTTTCGGCGAGCTTCTTCGCGAGTGGCGCCGTGGGCGATGATCTTGCCCAGCATCGGGTCGTAGAACGGGCTGATGGTTTCGCCTTCGCGTAGGCCATGGTCGATGCGCACGCAGGCGGCAGGCTCCCAGCGCAGCACGTCACCGGTTTGCGGCAGGAAGCCCTGGGCCGGGTCTTCGGCGTACAGGCGTACTTCCATGGCGTGGCCGTTCAGCACCACATCGGCTTGTGCCAGCGGCAGAGGCTGGCCGGCGGCGATGTGCAGTTGCCAGGCCACCAGATCGAGGCCGGTGATCAGCTCGGTCACCGGGTGTTCGACTTGCAGGCGCGTGTTCATTTCCAGGAAATAAAACCGACCATTGCGATCGAGCAGAAACTCCACGGTACCGGCGCCGACGTAGCTCACCGCCCGCCCGGCCTTGAGCGCCGCGTCGCCCATGGCCTGGCGCAGTTCGGGCGTCATCACGGGGCAGGGCGCTTCTTCGATGACTTTCTGATGGCGGCGCTGGATCGAACAGTCGCGCTCGCCCAGGTAGATCAGGTTGCCATGGCGATCGCCGAACACTTGCACCTCAACGTGGCGCGGGTCGATCAGGGCCTGCTCAAGAATCAGTTCGTCGCTGCCAAAAGCGTTCATTGCCTCGGAGCGCGCAGTGCGCAGTTGCTCCAGCAGCTGTTCAGGTTGGTGTACCAGGCGCATGCCACGCCCGCCGCCACCGGCGCTGGCCTTGATCATCAGCGGGAAGCCGATGCGCTCGGCTTCCTGTTGCAGCGTGGCGTCGTCCTGGGCGCTGCCTTGGTAACCGGCGATACAGGGCACACCGGCGTCGAGCATGGCGATCTTCGACAGGCGCTTGCTGCCCATCAGCTCGATGGCTTCGCTGCTGGGGCCGATGAAAACGATATGGGCGTTCTGGCAGGCGCGGGCGAAGTCGGGGTTTTCCGAAAGGAAGCCGTAGCCTGGGTGGATGGCGTCGGCGCCGGTGCGTCGGGCGGCGTCGAGGATGGCGGCGATGTTCAGGTATGACTGTTGTACGGGAGCCTGGCCGATATTCACGGCTTCGTCGGCCATCTGCACGTGCAGGGCATGGGCGTCGGCGTCGCTGTACACAGCCACGGTGCGGTAGCCCAGGGCTTGGGCAGTGCGCTGGATACGACAGGCGATTTCGCCGCGGTTGGCGATCAGGATTTTGGTGAAGGCGGGCATTGGGTTATCCCTTACTGGATGTGGCGTGTGTTGGGGCCTCTTCGCAGGTAAGCCAGCTCCCACATTTGAAATGTGTTCCCTGTGGGAGCTGGCTTGCCTGCGATGGCGTCATCGAGACCAACCCGGCTTTCGCTTCTGCACAAACGCCTGCGTCCCCTCAATCCCTTCCTCGCTCGCCACCGCCTCGGCAAACCACTGCGCCCCGCGGTCCAGTACTGCATCAAGCGGCTCATCCACGCTTGCCAGCAACAGGGATTTGGTTCGCGCATTGGCCCCCGGCGCGCACTGCAATACCTGCCCCAACACTTCATCCAGCCGCTGCGCCAGTGCCTGGGCATCGTGCTCGACAAAATGCACCACGCCCAAATGGCCAGCCTCGATCCCATCAAACCGCGCCGCCGTCAGCGCCAGCCGCCGTGCCTGGGTCAAGCCGATGCGCTTGACCACAAACGGCGCTATCTGCGCCGGCAACAACCCCAGGCTGGTCTCCGGCAAGCCGAACTGCGCCTTGTGTTCGGCGATCGCAATATCGCTCACACAGGCCAACCCAAACCCACCGCCCAGCACCGCGCCCTGCAGCACTACGATCACCACCTGCGGCAGCGCTTGCACCTCTTGCAGCAAGGTGCCAAACGCGCGGTTCAACGCGTGTAACTGATCCCCCGCGCCGACCAGGTCCTTCACATCGGCCCCCGCGCAGAAATGCCCCCCCGCACCGCTGATCACCACGGCGCGTACCTGTCTGTCCAATTGCGCCAGTACTGCACGCAGTTCCTTGACCATGGCCAGGCTCATTGCATTGCGGCATTCGGGCCGGTTGAGGGTGATATGCAGCACGCCGTTATGGGCTTCCAGCAGCAGGGTACTCATGGTTTTTTACCGGGCAGGGTGCCCATCAGTTTGCAGATGATGCCCAGCATGATTTCGTCGGCACCGCCGCCAATCGATACCAGGCGCACGTCGCGGTAGGCGCGGGCCACCGGGTTGTCCCACATGAAGCCCATGCCGCCCCAATATTGCAGGCAACTGTCGCTGACCTCACGGCCCAGGCGTCCGGCCTTGAGCTTGGCCATGGACGCCAGGCGAGTCACGTCCTGGCCCTTGATGTACTGCTCGGTAGCCTGGTAGACCAACGCACGCAGACACTCGATTTCGGTGGCCAGTTCGGCCAGGCGGAAGTGGATCACCTGGTTGTCGATCAGCGCCTTGCCGAAGGTCTGGCGCTCTTTGCAGTATTCGATGGTGCTGTCGATGCAGTACTCCAGGCCCTTGATCATATTGGCCGCGCCAAATAGGCGTTCTTCCTGGAACTGCAGCATCTGCATCATGAAGCCTGCGCCTTCATGGCCGATGCGGTTGCGCTGCGGCACACGCACGTCGTCGAAGAACACCTGGGCGGTTTCGGAGCTGTGCATGCCGAGCTTTTCCAGGGGCGGGCTGACGCTGATGCCCGGCGTGTTCATCGGCACCATGATCAGCGACTTGTTGATATGCGGCTTGTCATCGGAGGTGTTGGCGAGCAGGCAGATAAAGTCGGCGCTGGGCGAGTTGGTGATCCACATCTTGCTGCCGTTGATCACATAGTCTTCGCCGTCTTTACGCGCATGGGTCTTGAGCCCGGCCACGTCGGAGCCGGCGCCGGTTTCCGACACGCCGATGCAGCCGACCTGTTCACCGCTGATGGCCGGGCGCAGGAACTCTTCGCGCAATTCATCGGAGCCGAAGCGAGCCAGGGCCGGGGTGCACATGTCGGTCTGCACGCCGATGGACATGGGGATGCCGCCACAGCGGATGCTGCCGAACGCTTCGGCGGCGACGATGGAGTAGCTGTAGTCCAGGCCCATGCCGCCGAACTGCTGCGGCTTGGAAATGCCCAGCAGGCCCAGGTCGCCGGCCTTGCGGAAGATCTCATGGATGGGAAAGCGCCCGGCTTTTTCCCACTCGTCGACATGGGGGTTGATCTCGCGGTCGACGAAAGCGCGCACGGTGCGGCGCAGTTCCTGGTGTTCCTGGGTGAAGATCATTTTTATTGTTCTCCTGATTAGAATCGCGCCACACCAAAGCTGTTCGGTTGCAGTTGCCTTAGTTCAGCCTCATGGCAGATATCCAGCAGGAACCCAAGCAAGGTGCGGGTATCCCGTGGATCGATCAACCCGTCATCCCACAGATTGGCGCTGCCGTAGAGCGCCGTGGACTGGCTGTCGAGCTTCTGCGCGGTGACCTGTTCGAGCATGTCCAGCACCTTTGGGTCGGGCACCAGGCCGTCCTTCAACTGCTTGGCCTCGGTGACGATGCGCAGCACCTTGCCGGCTTGCGCGCCGCCCATGACCGCTGTGCGGCTGTTGGGCCAGGCGAATATAAAGCGGGGGTCAAGGCCGCGCCCGCACATCGCATAGTTACCGGCACCGTAGGAGCCACCGACCACCACCGTGAGCTTGGGCACGCGGGCGTTGGCCACCGCCTGAATCATCTTTGCACCGTGCTTGATCACCCCTTGCTGTTCGGACTCGGTGCCAACCATGAAGCCGGTGGTGTTGTGCAGGAACAGCAGCGGCGTACGGCTCTGATCACACAGCTGGATAAACTGCGCGGCCTTGCTCGCGCCTTTCGGCGTGATGGGGCCGTTGTTGCCGATCACACCAACGGCGCGGCCCTGGATATGCAGATGGCCGCAGACGGTATGGGCGTCGAACTCGCTTTTGAACTCCAGGAAATGAGAGGCGTCGGCCAGGCGCGCGAGGATTTCGCGCACGTCGTAGGGCTTTTTCGGATCATCGGGGATCAGCCCCAGTAACTCGTCGATGGGGTACAGCGGCTCGGCATAGGTGTTTTTTACCGCTGGCGGCTGCCGGTCATTCCACGGCAGCAGGCCGACAATTTCTCGCACGATACGCACGCCATCGGCATCATTTTCCGCCAGGTATTCAGCGGTGCCGGCGGTTTGCGCGTGCATCTGCGCACCGCCCAAATCTTCGTCGCTGGCGACTTCGCCGGTGGCGGCCTTGAGCAGTGGTGGCCCGGCAAGGAACAGCTTGGCCTTGCCGCGCACCACCACCACGTAATCCGACAAGCCCGGCTGATAGGCACCGCCTGCCGTGGCCGAGCCATGCACCACGGTGATCTGCGGCAGGCCCATCGCCGACATGCGCGCCTGGTTGGCAAAGCTGCGCGCGCCTTCGACGAAAATATCGGCGGCATAATTGAGGTTGGCGCCGCCGCTTTCGGCGAGGGTCACCACCGGCAGTTTGTTCTCCATGGCGATCTGTTGCAGGCGCAGGGATTTCTTCAGGCCCGATGGGGAAATGGTGCCGCCCTTGATCGCGCTGTTGTTGGCCACCACCAACATACGCACGCCGCTGACATAGCCGATGCCGGCGATCAGCCCGCCACCGGCGGCGCTGCCGTCCTTGTCGTCGTGGAGTTTGTAGCCGGCCAGGCTGGCCAGTTCCAGAAACGGCGCGCCCGGGTCGAGCAGCAGGTTGAGGCGCTCGCGGGGCAGCAATTGGCCGCGCTTGTCGAACTTGGGCCTGGCCTCCTCAGCCTTGGCCAGCAGGTTGTGTTCCAGTTGATGCAACTGGGCAATGGCGGCCAGCATGGCGGCGCGATTCTGTGCGAACTGTGGGCTGTGGGGATCGACCAGGGTTTCAATCGTCGGCATCGTGTTATTGCTCCGTCTTGAGCACATCCGGCAGATAGGCGCGGTGGAACCCATTGAAGGGTTGGCTCGGCGCCTGCGCCTTGTGCAGCGGCCATGCCCGACTGCCCAGGCTGGCGGCACCGTCGATGCGCAGCGTGCTGCCGCTGACAAAGGCCGCGGCCGGGCTGAGTAGAAAAACGATGGCCGCGCTGACTTCCGACTCGGTGCCGATGCGTTTGAGCGGCACATGCTCGCGCAAGGTGGGGATCACGGCCTTGAACGCGCCTTCATAGGTGTCCATGCCGCTGGAGGCAATCCAGCCGGGCGCCACGGCGTTGACGCGCACCCCGGCATAGCCCCATTCAAACGCGGCGGTCTTGGTGAAATTATCCATGCCCGCGCGCGCTGCGCCGGAATGGCCCATGCCGGGCATACCGCCCCACATGTCGGCGAGCATGTTGACGATTGATCCACCGTGCTTGCTCATCGACTGGTTGAACACTTCCCGCGCCACCAGGAAACCACCCACCAGGTTGGTGCGCAGTACGGTTTCAAAGCCCTTTTGGTTGATGGCGGCCAGGGGCGAGGGGTATTGGCCGCCGGCGTTATTGACCAGGCCATGGATGTGGCCATGGTCGTGCAGGATCTGCGTGACCAGCGCCTTCACCGCCTCTTCATCACGAATATCACAGACATGCCAATGGGCGACGCCGCCATCTTCGACAATTTCCGCTGCGACCTTCTGCAGTTTTTCCGGCTTGCGACCCACCAGGATCACGCGAGCGCCCAAGGCCGCCAGCTCATGGGCGGTGCAGCGGCCAATGCCACTGCCGCCTCCGGTGACAATCACGGTTTGCCCCTGGAACAGGTCGGCTTTGAAGATCGAGTCGAAGGCCACGGCGACGGTCCTTTAGGTGTGTTGGTCGGCAATGTGTTGCGGCACGGCGATGGGGATTTCCAGCAGTTGCTGGGCAAAGGCTTTGCCTTGCGGGTCGATGCGCAGGCTGGCGATACCACCGCCGCCCAGGGCATTTTCCAGCAGGAAATTCAGGCTGTGGCTGCCGGGTAGATACCAGCGCTCGACGCGGCCGTGACGGGGGTCGAGCACGTGGCTCATCCAGTCGACGATCACCTCCCGGGTCAGCGTTTCGGCGATCCATGGCAGGTAGTCGGGGTGGCGGGCGATCACGCCGATATTGCTGTGGTTGCCCTTGTCACCGGAGCGCGCCACGGCAAGTTTCACCAGGGGCACGCTGGCGTCGGCGCGGCCTTGGGGTTTGGGCGGTTCGATGGGGGCAGCGGGCGTGCGTAGGGGGAGCGCGGCGGGCAGTTCGACGGCATGGCGTTGGCCTTGATAATCGATGCTCAGTGCACAGGCCGCCTTGTCGATCAGAAACGAAAACAGCCGAATCAACGGGTAGACCGTAGGCCGCCCGCCGACGATGCCGGTGAGCCCCGGCGCCATGCCGGTGGCCGCTTGTGCGATCTCGCGGGCGAACAGCACCAGGGCCTGTTTGCTCGGGTGCCTCACGGCCAGTTTCATCACCACTTCGCGGCAATCCTCACGCCGGGCATGGGCGCCGTAGGTGGCTTCGCTGCCCAGCAGCTCAATGTTCACGTCGGTGTAGGGCGCCCAACCGCGTTGGCTGAACAGTTGCTCGGTCTTGTTGATGATCGCCTGGCTGACCCGCTCGGCCTTGGCCACTGCGTCGATCCCGGCAAGCAGGCAACTGGCGGTACAGCGGAAACCATCAGGATAGGTGGCGCTGACCTTGTACTGATCGGTGGGTGGCAGCCCCTTGGCGCCGTGCACGCGCACTGAATGCTTGCCTTGCTGCTGCAACTTGACCTGGCTGAAATCGCAGATCACATCCGGCAGCAGATAGGCGCGCGGATCAGCGATTTCATACAGCAGCTGTTCAGCCACGCTGAGTTCACTGATCAGGCCGCCGCTGCCTTCGACTTTGTTGACGGTGAACTGGCCGTCGGCGCTGACTTCGACGATGGGGAAGCCGATGTGCTCGTAGTCCGGTACGTCGCGCCAATCGGTGAAATTGCCGCCGGTGCACTGGGCACCGCATTCGATGATATGCCCGGCCAGGGCGGCCTGGGCCAGATGATCGTAGTCCTGCCATGACCAGTTGAACTCATGCACCAGGGCCGCGCTGACCACCGCGCTGTCGACCACCCGGCCGGTGATGACGATGTCGGCGCCGAGTTCCAGGGCCTGGGCAATCCCCGGCGCGCCGAGGTAGGCATTGGCGGACACGCACAAAGGTGGCAGCGGGGTGCCGTTGAACATGTCGGTGACGTTGGGCAGGTGTTTGAGTTGGGGGTGCAGGTCATCGCCGAGCAGCACCGCGATCTTCAGCGCAATGCCGGCCTGGTCGCAGGCCGCTTGCAGGGCGGCGGCGCAGGCCTGGGGGTTGATGCCGCCGGCATTGCTGATCACGCGGATGCCCTGGCGTTGGAGATCCGCCAGCAAGGGCGTGAGGACCTCGACAAAGTCCGTGGCGTAACCGGCCTTGGGGTCTTTCATGCGTGCTCCGGCGAGAATCGACATGGTGACTTCCGCCAGGTAGTCGAACACCAGGTAATCCAGGGCGCCGCCTTGCACCAATTGAGCGGCCGCCGTGCAGGTGTCACCCCAGAAGGCGCTGGCGCAGCCGATACGAACCGTTTTGCTCATGAGAAATCCGTCCTCCAGGGGCTGGCGTCGAGACTACCAAGCAAGCGCTTGGTTTGTAAACTGGGCGCGCAAGTTTTACCCAAGCGCTTGCTTGGGTGGCGGCCACGGCCTAAATTGCCGCCCAAGATGTCAGCACAAGTGAAGGAGAGCAGCATGGATGAGCACAAAGCCCTGGGGGTGATGCGCGCCATGGTCGCCGGTGGCCGATTGACCGACCCCGAGAGCGCCCGGGGCAAATTGCTGCAAACCGCGGCTCACCTGTTTCGCAACAAGGGTTTTGAGCGCACTACCGTGCGTGACCTTGCCAGCGCCGTGGGCATACAGTCGGGCAGCATCTTTCATCATTTCAAGAGCAAGGACGAGATTCTGCGGGCGGTGATGGAAGAAACCATCCACTACAACACCGCAATGATGCGCGCCGCGCTGGAAGAGGCGAGCACTGTGCGCGAGCGTGTGCTGGCGCTGATTCGCTGCGAGTTGCAGTCGATCATGGGCGGCAGCGGCGAGGCCATGGCGGTGCTGGTCTACGAATGGCGTTCGCTGTCGGCCGAGGGCCAGGCCCAGGTGCTGGCCTTGCGCGATGTTTATGAAGATATCTGGTTGCAGGTATTGGGTGAGGCCAAGACCGCCGGGTATATCCGCGGTGACGTGTTTATTACTCGGCGCTTCCTGACGGGCGCGTTGTCCTGGACCACTACCTGGTTCCGTACCCAGGGCAGCCTGACCCTTGAAGAATTGGCCGAAGAGGCCCTGCTGATGGTGTTAAAGGCGGATTGAGGTGCACGTTATTAATTTGAGGGCGAACGTTGTCTCCCCCGATAAAAACGCCTAGCTTAGCGCCATCAGAATATTCAACGGTGTGTGCCTCGATGTTTTCGCCATGGCGGCTGGCTGCAGGACTTGCATTATGGGCACTGGGCAGCGCCGCGTGGACGCAGGCGGGCGCTGCGCAATTGGTGAGGATCGGCGCGGCGCACTTTCCGCCTTACACCGTACGTCCTGAACAAGGTGCCGATACCGGTTTGCTGCCGCAATTGATCGAGGCCCTGAACGCTGCGCAAACCGACTACCAGTTTGTCTTGGTACCCACATCTATTCCCCGGCGTTTCCGTGATTTCGAGCAAGGCCGGGTCGACATGGCGATCTTCGAGAATCCGTCCTGGGGCTGGCGGGATATTGCCCATACCAGCGTCGACATGGGCCTGGAAGACGCAGAAATCTTCGTCGCCCAACGTCAGCCCGGTCGCGACGAAAGCTATTTTGCCGACCTTGCCGGCAAGCGCCTGGCAGTCTTCAGCGGCTATCACTATGCCTTTGCGGGTTTCAACCCGGATCCCAGGAACATGGCCCAGCACTTCAACGCCACCTTGACCTATTCCCATGACAGCAACCTGCTGATGGTCGCGCGTGGGCGTGCCGATATTGCCTTGGTGACGCGTTCGTACCTGAGTGATTTTCTGGTGCGCAATGTGGACATGGCCGGGCAATTTCTGGTGTCCGAGCGCATTGACCAGGTGTATCACCATTACGCGTTGCTGCGGCCCAAGGCACCGATCACGGCAGAGGCGTTTTCCGCATTGCTCAAGGGCTTGCGGGACAATGGGCAGATGCTGAAGATTTTCGAGCCGTATCGTATTGATCTGACGCCAGTGCCCTGAGGGGGATTTGAAACCTTTTTGATGGGGCGCGAGGGAGCTGGCTCCCGTGACGGTCGGATAGCTGGCGCATATCTACCTGACACGCCAAGATCCAAATGTGGGAGGGGGCTTGCCCCCGATGGCGGCCTAAGAGCCGACCAGGATGTTGGATCAGACCGAGTACATATCCATTCCTGCGGTAAC